>SXPO01000162.1 GCA_005793285.1 Nitrospiraceae bacterium | reverse complement strand
CCCAAACGGACGCTCGATCGGCCGCCGACCGCCGAGCTGAGGCCCAATCAAAAGGATGAAGACTCGCTGCCGCCCTATGAGATCTTAGATCCCATCCTCCAGGCCTATGTGGAAGAAGACCGGTCGCTCGAAGAGATCGTTGAAGCGGGGTATGACCGGGCGACGGTGGCCCGTGTGATTGCGCTGGTGGATGGCAGCGAGTACAAACGCCGGCAGGCGCCGATCGGGATCAAGATCACGCAGCGGGCTCTGGGTAAGGATCGGCGGATGCCGATCACCAATGGCTACCGGAATTCGTAGGGGGCTGCCTGCTGAGGCTTTAACGGTGAGGTTTTTCGCTTCTGGCTGTCGAGCTGTTTCCGAATTGATTGCAGTTCCTTCCTGATGGTTTCCAGCTCCAAGTCTTTCTTCACGACGAGATCTTTCAACGTGCGAATTTCCGCTTCGCGCTGCGCCACGGGCTCAGTGGCGCGGGATGGATTGTCTGGTGGTTTGACTCCCGTGAGAGGCTCGCAAGGCTGCGTAACCCGTTCCACCTGAGGCGCAGGCTGTTCAGGGGTTGTTGCGGCTGTTGTTGGCGCGGTCTGTTGCAGCAGCTGATAGTCGATGACGAGAAACCGGTCGGTCGAGCTTCCGCCTGCCGGCCGGTTGAACGTATCGGACCGTTGGGCAAGGCTTGGGGTGAACGACAGGGTGCGATTTGAGAGGTTTGAAGGGTCTGGCAGGCGACGATGGGCAAGCCCGTCCGTGTTCGCTTGGGTCGGCGCATATCGATATTGAGAGAGCGTTACATAGAGCGAGAGGCCGTAAGCGTAGAGAGAGCCTGTCGTGGTTTCAATGACTGCATGTTCCAAGCGGCCACTGTTCTGTCGAGGGCTTGTGACCTGGAATGATACGGCCTCTCCCATTGAGGCCGTCGTGAGGGCTTTGACGACCCTGGGAGTGAGGAACTGAACCTCTTCTGCCGAAAAGACCGGGACGGACGAGGATCCTGCCAGCAACTCTTGGAGGGTCCGTTGCCGCTCCTGAACCTGCATACCGCTCAAGACTTTGGCGATGAGGGCTGGTTCCAGATTGATCGGGTGACTGGCCTGAACCGATGGATCTGGCATCCGGAGCAGCGTCACCGTTCCGCGCGGATCTTTGAAGAGGACCCGGTCGCTCTGGTCGGTGCTCGCACAAGCGGCGCAGAGAAGACAAAGGAGAGCGAGGGAAAACGAATGTTTTCGGGGCGGCTTTGCTGGAGAGGATGGTGCTGGTAGGATCATAGGTACGAGCGAATCTACCACAGACGATAGGTCATCGCCAGGCCAGAGTGCGAGAACGGCAAAGACGTTGACAGGTTTTTCCACCACATGGTACAAGGTGGCCCATCGGACAGGGGAACAACGACGTTTCCCACCGGCTTTTTATAGTACGGCATGGACAATGGCGTCCTCCAGCCCCAACGGGCTAGAGGACGTTTTTTTTTGGCTACATTCGGCAGGCTATATCGCGCGGGCAAGCTGTGAAGCGAAATGGGTCAGTCGGCTGGCGGGAATCGATTCAGCTATGAGGAGCGAGGTTGCGCACAAGGGCGTGCGTGGCGACGACGTCGTCGAGGTGAGAGCGCAAGGGGCCTGAGCAGTGAAATCACCAATCGAACGAGGGAGAACGGCATGATGTCAGCACGCAATCTCGTCGGAATAGGGATCGGAATGTTACTGTCGCTGGGTGGCGGCAATGCAGTACTTGCACAAGGACCAGCAGCGCCTGCTTCGGCGCCGACCCAGACCCTACAGGAAAGGCTGGATTCCTTAGAGAAGAAAATGGATGCGCCGTCCATTTGGAAGACCCTGGGGTTCAAGGCTTCCGGGTTTCTGGATGTGGCCTATACCCACAATTTCAACAATCCCAATAGCAACCTCAATCAACTGCACATTTTTGACACTGATGCCAATTCCTTTTCCCCTCATATGGCGCAATTGATGTTTGAGCGGCCTGCCGAGGGGGGCGGGAGCGGGGCGGATCGGTTTGGTTTTCGCACCAGGCTGAATTTCGGAAACGATGCCAGGGTGACGAGGGCGCGGACCAATTTCGCCCCAGGCACTAGCAATAATGAACTCGATTTACAGGAGGTCTACGGAGAATATATCGCCCCGATCGGCAACGGTTTGAAGATTCAAGCGGGGAAGATGAACACGCTGATCGGCTATGAGGTGATCAACAGTCCCGACAATTTAAATTTTTCACGCAGCTTCATGTTCGGCTTGGGCCAGGCCTTTACGACTACCGGTGTCCGGCTCAGCTATACGTTCAATCCGGTGGTGAGCGCCTCGATCGGCGTGATCAACGGCTGGGATAACGTGGACGACAATAATCAAAGCAAGTCGCTTGAGTGGCTCCTGGCCTTGACGCCGCATGAGAAGTTCGGGGTCAGTTTCTACGGATCTTACGGCGCGGAGCAAACCAACCGTCAAGGGGCCGGACCTGCCATCACGGGATCCGATTCAACCGCCAAGCGGACGGTGGCGGGAACGATTATCACCCTCAAGGCCACGGACCAGGACACGATCGTGCTGGAGCCCTACTATGGGAATGAAGGGAACGCCAGCACGGTCAGCCAATCTCGTAATGCGAGATGGAATGGACTGGCCGGCTACCTGACCCATGATTTCACCGATCAATGGAGCGCCAGATTCCGCGGGGAAATCTTCGAGGACGCGGGAGGGGCTCGTACCTGTAGCGGAAACTTCGGATTTGCGGGAGGCACCAACACCTGTGTTGGGGCAACCTCGACGGCTGCAGCTACGCCGGTCGCCCAAACGCTCTGGGAGAATACCTTCACGCTCCAATATAAGCCCTTTCCCTCGCTGATCACGCGGACCGAGTTCCGCTACGACAAGTCGGACAAGAACGTGTTTCTCTATGGCAGCCGGCCGGTCAACAATCAAGAAACCCTGTCGTTCCAGGTCATTTATCTGTTCTAAACAGGGAAGGAAAGGGGCTTATCATGAACCGATTCATACGTGTCATGACTACGATGCTTTCCGTCCTGGTTTGCGCCATCTTGGTAGGGGCGACGGGTCTTTATGCGCAAGAGGCGGGAGCTCCAGCTTTAGCGGTGACGGCCCCTCTTGTCCAGGAGGCGGCTCCGGTTGTTGTTCCAGTTCAGCCGAAGATCGATACGGGCGATACGACGTGGTTGTTGGTCTCGACGGCAATGGTGCTGGCGATGACGGCGCCTGGCTTGGCCCTGTTCTATGCCGGCATGGTTCGCTCGAAGAATTCTTTGAGCACCATCATGCAGAGCTTCATTATTCTCTGTCTGATCAGTCTCCAATGGGTTCTCTGGGGCTATAGTCTGGCCTTTGGGCCGGACAAGGGCCATTTGATCGGCGGGTTCGAATGGTTCGGGTTGAATGGGGTTGGGTTGGAGCCCAATGTCGATTATGCCGCGACCGTGCCCCATCAAGCCTTCATGATCTTTCAAATGATGTTCGCGGTGATCACGCCGGCCCTCATGACCGGCGCTTTCGCCGAGCGAATGAAGTTCGGCAGTTTTCTGGTCTTTACCTTGCTCTGGGCGACCTTCATCTACGATCCGTTGGCCCATTGGATCTGGGCGGTCGGGGGCTGGGTCAGAAACCTGGGGGCGTTGGACTTCGCCGGAGGGACGGTCGTCCATATCAGTTCCGGCGCTGCGGCCTTGGCTTGCGCCATCGTGCTGAGGAAGCGGCTGGGCTACGGCAAGGAGCATATGGCCCCGCACAATTTACCCATGACCGTGTTGGGTGCCTCTCTGCTCTGGTTCGGCTGGTTCGGATTCAACGCGGGCAGCGCGGTGGCTTCGGGGGCATTGGCGACCAGCGCCTTCGTCGTGACCAATACGGCGGCAGCCGCTGCCGCCTTGGCCTGGATGGCCGTGGAGTGGCTCTATCGAGGCAAACCAACGGTCCTTGGTGCGGCCAGCGGGGCGGTGGCGGGATTGGTCGCCATCACGCCGGCTTCGGGATTTGTCGGCCCAATGGCTTCGATCGTGATCGGGCTGGGGGCGGGAGTCCTCTGTTACGGAGCGGTGTTGTGGAAATCCCGGCTGGGCTACGATGACGCCCTCGATGTCGTGGGGATTCACGGAGTCGGAGGCATCTGGGGCGCGCTGGCGACCGGGCTCTTCGCCTCGAAGGCGATCAATGCCGCAGGCGCCGACGGGCTGTTTTATGGGAATCCGGCGCAGCTGGGCATCCAGGCGCTGGCCGTGCTGATTTCTGTGACGTTTGCGTTCGCGGGGACCTTCGTGATTCTGAAACTGGTGGATGGGCTGATGGGGTTGCGTGTGAGTGAGGAGGAAGAGCGAATGGGCTTGGACCTCAGTCAACATGAGGAACGGTCCTATTCGTAAGCAGGGGTGACCGAGGAGAAGGAGGGGGAGGGGGATGGTGATTGACCAGGAACGAGACTGTAGTCGCAAGCGAACGCATCAATGGACGCTCTTGTCCGTAGGCCTGAGCCTCGTGGCCTTGCTGGTGGGAGTCATGGCGGCCTTTACTGGGCCAGTCGCGGCTCAGGACACAGCGGTCGCACCGGTTGAAGCGGTCGCCGCTGCCGCAGCCCCCGTGTTG
>SXPO01000161.1 GCA_005793285.1 Nitrospiraceae bacterium | reverse complement strand
CGCACCACATACTGCTCGTCTACGACGAGTTGGGTCGAGTACCCGCCTTGTGTGATTCGGCCTTCTTTGTCGCGCCCGCTGTAGGTGAGGACCATGCCGGTCTCGCAGTATTGTTCGAGCCCTTCACGGCAGGCTGGACAGGTCCGGCAGGAATCGACGAAACAGCCGACGCCGACACGGTCACCGACGAGCCACTTTTTGACCGCGTCCCCGACCTTCGCCACAGTCCCGACGATTTCATGGCCTGGCACCATCGGAAATAACGATCCGCTCCATTCATCTCGGGCCTGGTGGATATCCGAATGACAAATTCCGCAATGGGTAATCGTGATCAGCACGTCGTGATCGCCGACTTCCCGCCGTTCAAAGGAAAACGGCTGCAAAACGGCATTCGCAGTCAATGCGGCATAGCCATGAGTAGGAAGCATCCGTTTTCTCCTTAGGCGAAGGTGAACGAGGCGGTGACCTTAGCAAGTTTACCGAAGCTTGCCAACAGAGAAGAAGTGGGCGTGTGAGCGGATTAGCCTGATGCGTCTGTTTCCTGCCGGTCCGGTTCGACTATGAGCGGATTGCCGGGGATTCGGTATTGCTCCGCAGCCCAGGTTCCTAAATCTGTGCGCTGGCAGCGCTCGGAGCAGAACGGGCGCCAAGAATTCTTGGCTCAAGAAGTCGGCTGATGGCAGAGGGGGCAGGTCATGACGGCTATCTAGCGCTGAGGGGCTTGCTGTGTTTTCTCGATCTTGGCCCAGGCGTCTTTGAGAGACAGGGTCCTGTTAAAAATGAGGGTATCGGCTGATGAGTCAGGGTCTACACAGAAGTACCCTTGGCGTTCGAATTGGAAACGGGCCCCCGGTGTAGCTGAGCGAAGACTTGGCTCGACCACACAGCCGGTGAGAAGTTCAAGCGACTGAGGGTTCAACGACTGAGTCCAGTCTTGATCAGGAGGCAGCTTGCCCTGGTCGGTGAGCAGCAGCGGATGGTAGAGCCGGATGGTAGCCGTGGTGGCATGGGTGGCGGACACCCAGTGAATCGTCGCTTTGACTTTACGCTGCTCTTGCGACGCTCCACTTTTTGTCTCAGCGTCGTAAGTGCAGTGCAGCTCGGTGATGATGCCGGTCTGAGGGTCCTTCGTCACGCTCACGCATTTGATAATGTACCCGTAGCGTAGCCGGACCTCGCGGCCTGGCGCGAGCCGATAAAACTGTTTCGGCGGATCCTCGCGGAAATCGTCCTGCTCGATGTAGAGCGTCCGCGAGAAGGGCACGTGCCTTGTTCCAGCCGACACATCCTCAGGGTTGTTCACCGCATCGAGTTCTTCAACCGCCCCTTCCGGATAGTTATCGATTACGACCTTCAACGGTCGAAGGACCGCCATGACGCGCGGGGACCGCTTGTTCAAGTCTTCGCGGATGAAGTGTTCGAGCAGCTGCATCTCGACGATGGCGTCGCGCTTGGCGACGCCGATATGGTCACAGAACGCGCGAATGGCTTCAGGTGTGACGCCCCGGCGACGCAGGCCTTTCAGCGTGGGGAGGCGCGGGTCATCCCAACCGGCCACCAGTTTCCTCTCAACCAATTCGAGCAGCTTCCGTTTGCTCATCACGGTGGAGGTCAGATTGAGTCGCGCGAACTCGATTTGCTGCGGGCGATGCGGGGCATCGGCGTCAGCCACGATCCAATTGTACAAGGGGCGGTGATCCTCAAATTCCAAAGTGCAAATCGAATGGGTGATGCCTTCCAGGGCGTCAGACAGCGGATGGGCGAAATCGTAGGCGGGATAGATACACCATACGGTGCCGGTCCGATAGTGAGACGCATGCCGGATTCGATAGAGGACCGGATCCCGGAGATTGATATTAGGGGAGGCCATATCGATCTTGGCACGGAGGACGTGCGTACCGTCGGGAAACTCTCCGGCCCTCATGCGTCCGAACAGGTCAAGGCTCTCATCAGGGAGGCGCATTCGAAAAGGGCTGTCGCGGCCTGGGTCGGTCAGTGTGCCGCGATACTCGCGCATCTGATCGGCGGTGAGACTATCGACGTAGGCGGCGCCTTTCTTGATCAACGTGAGGGCGAAGCTATAGAGCTGCTCAAAATAGTCCGACGCATAGAACAGGTTCCTCTGCCAGTTAAATCCAAGCCAGCGTACATCGTCCTGGATGGCTTGAACGTATTCATGATTTTCAGTCGTCGGGTTGGTGTCATCAAACCGCAAATGACACCTGCCTCCGGGATGTTCGTCGGCGATGCCGAAGTTGAGGCAGATGGATTTGGCGTGGCCGATATGGAGATACCCATTGGGTTCCGGGGGAAAACGCGTGACGACTTGGCCGCCATGTTTTCCGGCGGTACAGTCCGCGGCTACGAGATCACGAATAAAATTCGAAGGGCCCGAAGGCGTTGGCGTCGTCATAGGGTTTCGTCTTTAGTCGAGTCAAACGGATACATAGAGCCTTTGCTCGAGGCAGTTCTACCACAGATCGGTAGAGGGGAGGAATGGGAATGGTTGTTACACCGTTCAGGAAGACGGCTCTGTCATGATATTGGGGAGCGTGGCCAGGCAGAAGAGCGGTCAACCCAGGATGACGGTTCTGCCTCGGTTCTCCACAATGTCGCCGAAGAGCGTTCGGCCAGAACCGATTCTGCAGTAGTGCGGCGTGATATCCACTAAGGCGCCGGTGTGCGAATACAACCGTCCCGATGTGATCTGAATTCTATTATCCGCTACGATCCGGGCTTCAAATGCGATCTCGCCGGATTGCCGGCTGTACAAGCGGACCCACGGAGCATCGGACGGCATGTTGGTAGTGGCTTGATGGATATCGATCGTGAATTGCGCCGCCCGGTTTATCACCAACGTATTCCGTCGGATATGCGCGATCTGAGTCCCGGCTGCGTCATAGAGGTCGATCGTGACGAGTAGCAGTCCTTGTTCCTGTCTGGTTTCAAGGACGAGCTGTTCCTTCCCCTGGATCGTCACCACGCCGTTGGTGTTGCGAAAAATATTCGATCCAATGAGAAGCTCAGGGCCCAACGCCTGAGTTGCCGTTGTGGTGGACTCCGCGTGGGATGAGGGTGAAGTGTCCAATGGTTCCAGCCTGTCGTCCGTCATCGTAGTATTTGGGAAAACAACTTCAAATTATAGATATGGGCATGATCCCAGTTGCCCCAGGTGCCGATAGCAATGTGTGAAGGCTAGGACTTCCACCTAGTTCTGTCAAGCGTGTCCCAACATGGGGCCGTAAAGCATTGCCACGGCGGCTTCGTTGCAAACAGAAAAGGGCTTATGATACGGTCCAAGCCTCATGTCGGCTGAAGATGGTCCCATCGTCTAGCCTGGCCTAGGACGG
>SXPO01000160.1 GCA_005793285.1 Nitrospiraceae bacterium | reverse complement strand
GTTCTTGACATAGTCGGCGTGGCCAGGACAGTCCACGTGGGCATAGTGCCGCTTGTCGGTCTCATACTCGACGTGGCTGATGGCGATGGTCATGATCTTCGTGGCATCGCGGCGCCCTTGGCTCTCGCTCGCCTTAGCCACTTCGTCGTAGGGAATGTACTTTGCCATGCCCCGATCCGCACAAATCTTGGTCAACGACGCCGTCAACGTGGTCTTCCCATGGTCCACGTGCCCGATCGTCCCAATGTTTACATGCGGCTTCTTCCGCTCATATTTCGCCTTCGCCATACCGAAATCCTCCCTGCTACCTACAGTTCAATCAGCGGCAATTACTCGCCGCGATACTTTGCAATAATAGTCTCAGAAATTTGCCGAGGAACCTGGTCGTATCGATCGAATTCCATGCTGTACGTTGCGCGGCCTTGCGTACGTGAGCGAAGATCAGTTGCATACCCAAACATCTCACTGAGCGGCACAGATGCGTCGATCGCCTGCGCGCCGGCACGCACCTTCATCCCCTGCACCTTCCCACGCCGACCGTTCAAGTTGCCGATGACATCACCCATGAAATCCTGAGGAACCAGGACCTCCACCTTCATAATCGGCTCAAGTAAAACGGGATCAGCTTTTTTGCACGCATCAGCAAACGCCATCGACCCGGCGATTTTGAAAGCCATTTCATTCGAATCGACATCGTGATATGAGCCGTACGTAAGAGTCACGCGCACATCGCGCAGAGGATACCCTGCAATAACGCCAGCATCCAACCGCTCCTTCACACCTTTTTCAACAGCCGGGATGAATTCCTTCGGAATCACACCACCGACGATTTTATTGACGAACTCGAAGCCCTTACCGGACTCTGACGGCTCAACCGATAACACGACATGGCCATACTGACCGCGGCCACCCGTCTGCTTGACATACTTAGATTCCGCTTCAGCCTTCCGGCGAATCGTTTCACGAAACGCCACTTCCGGCTTACCGACGTTGGCTTCAACCTTAAACTCACGCAACATCCGGTCAACGATAATCTCGAGATGCAGTTCACCCATGCCGGCGATAATCGTTTGCGACGTTTCCTCATCCGTACGGACCCTGAACGAAGGATCTTCCTGCGCCAACTTCTGAAGCGCGAACCCCATCTTCTCCTGATCCTGCTTTGTCTTAGGCTCAATCGCCATCGCAATCACAGGCTCCGGAAACTTCATCACTTCCAACAGAACGGGCTCTTTCTCTTCAGACAGCGTATCTCCAGTCGTCGCGCCCTTCAGACCGACGGCCGCAACAATGTCGCCTGCATAGGCAATGTCGATTTCTTCCCGTTTATTCGCATGCATCTTCAGTAACCGCCCGACGCGCTCTCTTGTGCCTTTCGTCACGTTGAGCACCGACGACCCCGTCTTCAGCATTCCCGAATAGACACGGAAAAATACCACCTGCCCAGCAAATGGGTCGGTCATCAACTTGAAGGCAAGCGCCGCAAACGGCTCGCTATCAGCCGGCTTGCGCAGGACCTCTTTATCCGTATTTGGGTCAATCCCCTTCACCGGCGGAACATCAAGTGGCGACGGCAGGTACTCCACGACAGCATCTAACAACTGCTGGACACCCTTATTCTTAAAAGCAGACCCACAGACAACCGGAATCACCTTCATCGCGATAGTCGCGGCCCTGATCGCCCGACGCACTTCCTCTTCCGTCAGCGGATGACCGTTTAAATACTTCTCCATGACCTGATCGTCAAACTCTGCAACGGCGTCCAGCATTTTCTCCCGATACTCTTTCGCCTGATCTAGGAGATTGGCCGGTATTTCATCGACCTTGTACTTCGCGCCAAGCGTTTCATCGTCGTAAAAGTAGCCCTTCATGCTCACGAGATCAACTGAACCTCGGTATTCCGTTTCCCGCCCGATCGGGATCTGGATAGGAACCGGATTCGCCCCGAGACGATCAATGATCGACTGCACGCTGGCGTAGAAGTCAGCGCCAATTCGATCCATCTTATTCATCCAGGCAATGCGCGGCACCCCATATTTATCGGCCTGGCGCCAGACCGTTTCCGATTGCGGCTCAACACCCTGCACGGAATCGAAGGCAGCCACCGCACCATCAAGCACACGAAGGGACCGCTCAACCTCAATCGTAAAATCAACGTGGCCGGGCGTATCAATAATGTTAATGCGCTTGTCTTTCCAAAAACAGGTCGTCGCCGCAGCCGTGATCGTGATACCGCGCTCACGCTCCTGCTCCATCCAATCCATCGGAGCAGCGCCTTCGTGAACCTCACCCATCTTGTGCGTCATGCCCGTGTAGTACAAGATCCGCTCAGTCGTGGTCGTTTTTCCGGCATCAATGTGGGCCATGATGCCGATGTTTCTCGTATGTTCCAGCGCCGTTTGACGAGCCACGTTAGTCCCCTAAAAACACTTGTGCCGCGAGCCGAGCCAACTGTTGCTGCCACGATCGAAGAGCACTCAACGTCTGCGGATCGCAGCACGGCTCAACTGCAGCACAGAACAACGTTACCAGCGGTAATGGGCGAAGGCTTTATTCGCTTCCGCCATTCGATGCACGTCTTCCCGCTTCTTCACTGCAGCGCCGGTATTATTCGACGCATCCATTAATTCAGCCGCGAGCTTCTCCCGCATACTCTTGCCGCCGCGAGTGCGCGCATATTCAGACAACCACCGAAGCGCCAAAGATACTCGACGCGAAGGCCTGATCTCGACCGGAACTTGATACGACGCACCGCCTACGCGGCGAGACTTCACTTCCACAATCGGCTTCACATTATCGACAGCGGCCTTGAATACCTTCAGCGGGTCTCCGCCGGTCTTTTCCTGTATGACATCGAACGCCCCGTAACAAATCCGCTCGGTGGTGCTCTTCTTTCCACCGCTCATCAGCGTGTTGATAAACTTGCCGACAAGCTTATCGCGATATCGCACATCGGGGAGCACTTCACGTTGGTCTAAAAATCTACTGCGGGGCATCGTTTACCTATCTCGTTCGTTGTTCAATCGAATTGACGTTCCTTACCGCTCGCGCCTCGCCCTACTTCGGACGCTTGGCGCCATACTTCGATCGGCTCTGCTTACGACCTGCCACGCCCACCGCATCCAAGGTGCCGCGCACCAAGTGATACCGCACACCAGGTAAGTCCTTGACACGGCCACCACGCACCAGCACGATTGAGTGCTCCTGCAAATTATGCCCGACGCCTGGAATATACGTTGTGACTTCCATTCCATTCGTCAACCGAACACGAGCTACTTTCCGCAAAGCAGAGTTAGGCTTCTTAGGCGTCGTAGTATAGACGCGCAGGCACACTCCCCGCTTCTGCGGGCAAGATTTCAAGGCCGGGCTTTTTGTTTTCGCCTTGACAAGGTTTCGACCTTTTCTCACCAGCTGATTGATTGTCGGCATTCTATTAAAACCTTCCCGAATCTCGAACTCAACTATGACCCACAGATGAAAGACGGCGGATTATATTGATGCGCCCCCTCATTGTCAAGTGATGAAATTTCAGCACAGTTACGATCGCGCCCCCTCGCCCACTGCAGTCACAGGAGGCTCGGAAGAGACAACCACGGATCCCGTTGCAGCCGCCACAGCAGCGGCTTCCGGCTTTTCACTGATCACAAACGTGTCTCGATATTCTTCAAAACCTGACCCGGCTGGAATCAACCGGCCCACAATGACATTTTCCTTGAGACCCAACAAATTATCCTCTCGGCCATTGATGGCCGCTTCCGTCAGCACTCGAGTCGTTTCCTGGAACGAGGCCGCGGAGATAAAGCTGTCGGTCGTCAACGCTGCTTTCGTAATTCCGAGCAGGACAGGCTTACCCAAAGCTGGTGTGCCGCTTTTTTCGAGCACACGTTCATTTTCAGCCTCGAACACACTCTTGCTCACTTGGCTGCCCGGCAAAAACTGCGTGTCGCCGGGATCTTCGATCCGGACCTTGCGAAGCATTTGGCGCACGATAATCTCGATGTGCTTGTCATTGATCGAGACCCCCTGCAAGCGATACACATCCTGCACTTCATCGACGAGATATTTCTGCAACTCATTGGGGCCGAGCACGTCGAGGATGTCGTGCGGATTCGCCGATCCGTCCATTAACGGCTCCCCGGCCCGCACCCAATCTCCCTCATGCACGTTGACGTGCTTCCCTTTTGGGATGAAGTATTCCTTTACATCTCCCAATTTATTGTCGACCAACACCTTGCGTTGGCCCTTGACGAATCCCCCATAAGACACTTCGCCGTCGATCTCGGTGATGACCGCCTGCTCCTTCGGCTTCCGAGCCTCGAACAATTCGACGACGCGCGGAAGACCTCCGGTGATGTCCTTGGTTTTCGTCGTCTCGCGCGGAATCTTGGCCAACACGTCGCCAGGATGAACCATGGCGCCCTTCTCGACGAAGATATGGGCTCCGACCGGCAGCAAATACCGCGCGACGGTATTCGCCCCGCCGGAAACCTTCGCCGTTTTGCCGGTTTCATCCTTGATTGAAACGCGGGGACGCAACGTCGCACCCGCATGCTCGATAATGACCTTGCGTGACAGACCCGTCACCTCATCGAATTCTTCTTTCATGGTGACGCCTTCGACGATATCGCCGAAAGCTATCTTGCCGCCTACTTCGGTCAAAATGGTCAGTGAATAGGGGTCCCACTCAACCAATTTCTGCCCGACTGCGACCGGGTCGCCGTCCTTGATCTTGATTTTTGCGCCATAGACGACCGGATATTTTTCACGCTCGCGTCCGCTGTCATCCACAATCGCAATCTTCGTATTGCGATTCATCACCACCCATTCACCGTCTTTATTCCGCACTGCGATGCCGGCATTGTGAATATCCGCATTCTTCTTGGCATCGAAGCTCATGAATTTGATCCGCCCGGCATGTTTCGCTTCCAGCACCGTCTGCTCGACGACTTTGCTGGCCGTACCGCCAATGTGGAACGTCCGCATCGTCAGCTGTGTTCCAGGCTCGCCGATCGACTGCGCGGCGATCACTCCCACGGGCTCGCCCTTTTCCACGAGTCGGCCACGCGCCAGATCTCGGCCATAACAGGCGCGGCAGACCCCACGCAGCGATTGGCAGGTCAGTACCGATCGGATCTTGACCCGG
>SXPO01000159.1 GCA_005793285.1 Nitrospiraceae bacterium | reverse complement strand
TCGGCGGAGATCGTTGATGCAGTGGGATGGACGCAGTTCTTTGTCTTGACGCTTGTGGTGGCCTTGCCGGGAATCTTGCTGGTGTGGAGTCTACGGCATCGTATCGAGCAAGAGCAGAAGGAGCGGACGCCGGCGGTTTCCCATGCGGCATGAGTCTGCCTGGTAAAAGGAGCGTCATGAGTCTTGTTCGTTTGGCCATCATCGTGCTGGCGCTTGCCGGGGCAGTCGGCCTGGCCTTGTCGAATCCGACGATGGACGACTATGTGCGATTTGTCGAACAGGAATTGGGTCGGGCGATCGATCGCATGGACCAACAGGCACCCTCTCGAGAGCAGCAACTCATTCGGGGTGTCTTTCGTGTCCAGAGTAAGAAGCTTATTTCAGGCCTTGTGCGGCCAGCTACCGTTCGGCGTAACTGGGGATTGGTAAGCCAATACGAGACTCGAGTGGCCGATACAAAAGTTGTCGTGCTTGGGATCGGTGGCCAGTTCATTCCGATCAAAGGCCTGGAGGAAACGACGCTAAAAATCGGACGGATGGCGTTCTAGCTCTGAGGGTTGAAGAAAAAAGTCCGATTCTTGAGCCTATTTTGATACCCATTTCTGGGGATAACTCACCTATGTGAGAATGAAATTAGGCTCTGAGATACGAGTCTCGGCTATCCACAGCTTTCCCTCACATTCCACAGCGTGGCCACAACATTTAGTGTTGACAAAATATCTTCATAGCTATATGTAGTCTCCCAGCGACTGGCACCGGTTGTTTAACGGCAGATATTGCCGGTGTCTGTATGGGCGTTCCAAAATTTTGTAAGGTCTAAGTTAATGGTTTCTATGATATTTCTGGAAGGAGGGCTACTGTGAGGATCGAACGTAGATTCACCAGGCGCGGCCAGAGCCCCTATGACGGTATTACCTTCGTGAAGCGGTCGTCCGAGATTCGCAATCCGGACGGATCGACCGTGTTCAAGCTCGATAACATCGATGTGCCCGATCAATGGTCTCAGTTGGCCATCGATATCTTGGCTCAAAAGTACTTCCGGAAAGCCGGAGTGCCGCAGCAGGATCAGAATGGACAGCCGCTGACCGGATCTGACGGCAAACCGGTTCTCGGCGGGGAACGTGATGCCCGCCAAGTCTTCGAGCGAATGGCCGGGTGTTGGACTCATTGGGGCAAGTCCTACGGCTATTTTAAGACATCCGAAGATTCCGAAGCCTTCCACGATGAAATGTGTTACATGCTCGCCCGCCAGATGGCAGCTCCGAACTCTCCGCAATGGTTCAACACGGGGCTGCATTATGCCTATGGGTTGTCTGGGCCTGCGCAGGGACATTACTACGTCGATCCTAAAACCCGCGAGGTCGCCAAAGCCTCAAATGCGTTCGAACATCCCCAACCGCATGCCTGTTTTATCCAGTCGGTCGAAGACGATCTTGTCAATGAAAACGGGATCATGGATCTCTGGATTCGTGAGGCCAGGTTGTTCAAGTTTGGCTCAGGGACCGGCACGAACTTTTCACAGCTGCGTGGCGATGGGGAAGGACTTTCCGGCGGTGGACGATCTTCAGGCCTCATGTCCTTCCTGAGGATCGGCGATCGGGCTGCCGGAGCCATCAAGTCCGGTGGAACGACCAGACGTGCTGCGAAGATGGTCTGCTTGGATCTGGACCATCCCGATATCGAAGAATTCATCGAGTGGAAAGTCGTTGAAGAGCAGAAGGTTGCGGCGATGGTGACCGGGTCGAAGATCTGCGCCCAGCGTCTGAATGCTGTTCTGAAGGCCTGCCACCTGGTCGACAGCGAGGGCTGCCTGAATCTTGATCTCGACCACAAGACGAATTCGGTGTTGCGGGAAGCTCTGGCATCGGCCCGACGGGACATGGTGCCGGAAGCCTATATCCAACGGATGTTTTCCTATGCGCAGCAGGGCTTCACACACTTTGTGTTTCACGAATATGACACCAATTGGGATGGGAAGGCCTATCAAACCGTTTCCGGACAGAATTCGAACAACAGTGTGAGAATTCCCAATCAGTTCTTTTCCCTGCTTGAAGCCGACGGTGACTGGCAATTGAAACGACGCATCGACGGTAAGGCCTGCAAGACCATCAAGGCCCGTGACCTCTGGGATCGAATCGCGTGGGCGGCGTGGATTTGCGCTGACCCAGGGACACAGTATGACACCACGATCAATGAGTGGCACACCTGTCCGGACGATGGTCGCATCAATGCGTCGAATCCCTGTTCGGAGTACATGTTTTTAGATGACACGGCCTGCAATCTGGCGTCGCTCAACCTCGCGACGTTCTATACTTCGGATGGCCAATTTGAATTGGAACATTTTCGGCACGCTGTGCGATTGTGGACGATTGCATTGGAAATCAGTGTCTTGATGGCGTCGTTCCCGAGCCGGTCAATCGCTGAGAAAAGCTACGAGTTCCGCACGCTTGGATTGGGCTATGCCAATATGGGCACGGTTCTCATGCGCCAGGGGATCCCCTACGATTCACCCAAGGCCTTGGCGATCTGCGGTGCCGTGACTTCCATCATGACCGGTGAATCCTACAGCGCCTCCGCTGAAATGGCTGCGGAGCTCTCGCCGTTTCCAGGCTATGCGAAAAATCGCGATCACATGCTGCGGGTGATCCGCAATCACCGCCGGGCGGCCTACAATGTTCCTTGCGAAGAATACGAAGGACTCACGATCGTTCCGGCTGGGATTCAGCCGGAATATTGCCCGCCCGACCTACTCCTAGCCGCCAGGCGGGCATGGGATCATGCGTTCGAACTGGGGGCCGCATACGGGTATCGTAATGCGCAAGTAACGGTCATCGCTCCGACCGGCACGATCGGGCTGGTCATGGATTGAGATACAACCGGCATCGAACCGGATATTGCGCTCGTGAAGTTCAAGAAGCTGTCCGGCGGCCGATATATCAAAATCATCAACCACAGCCTGCCCGCCGCCTAGTCGACCTTGGGATATACGGACGAGCAGGCACAGGACATCGTGCGTTATTGTGTCGGCGCGCAAACGCTCAAGAATGCGCCGTTCGTCAACCACGAATCCTTGCGTCTCAAAGGCTTCGATGACGCGGCCCTGGCGCGATTGGAGGGCTGTCTCGCCCAGGCGTTTGAAATTCAGTTCGCGTTCAACAAATTCACGTTCGGAGAAGCCTTTTGCTTGAGCAAATTGGGATTTACCCAAGCGCAATTGAACGAAGCCAACTTCAATATGCTCAAGGCGCTTGGCTTCACGCAGGAAGAGATCGCGGCTGCAAATGATTTCTGTTGCGGCACGATGACGGTGGAAGGGGCGCCGCACCTGAAGACCGAGCATCTTCCGGTGTTCGATTGCGCCAACCGATGCGGCCGTATCGGACAACGTTCGATCGCCGTTGATGCCCATATCCGTATGATGGCGGCGGCGCAGCCGTTCATCAGCGGCGCGATCAGCAAGACTATCAATATGCCGGCCGATGCCACCTTGGAAGATGTGAAGGCTGCGTATCTGCTTGCCTGGAAGAGCATGGTCAAGGCGGTAGCGCTCTACCGTGACGGGTCGAAGCTCAGCCAGCCGTTGAGCGCCTCGACTGACAGCGGCAAGACGGTTGAAGCCGTGAGTGATGTCGTTGCGATGGCGGAGAAAGTCGCTGAGCGTGTGCTTGTCCGATATCTCGCCAAACGGCGGCCGTTGCCGAGCAGGCGCAACGGCTATACACAGAAAGCGATCGTCGGGGGACACAAGCTGTATCTCCGTACCGGCGAATATGAGGATGGAACGGTCGGAGAAATTTTCCTGGATATGCATAAGGAAGGAGCGGCCTTCCGAAGCCTCATGAATTGCTTTGCGATCGCCATTTCTCTCGGCTTGCAGCATGGTGTGCCGCTGGAGGAATTCGTCGAAGCGTTCGTCTTTACCCGATTCGAGCCCAACGGGCCGGTCAAATTGAACGACCGCATCAAGATGTCGACGTCCATCATCGATTATATTTTCAGGGAATTGGCGGTCACCTATCTGGATCGCTATGATCTGGCGCAGGTCAAGGAAGAAGACCTGCGGATGGATTCGGTGAAAAAAGACGAGATGGACCCCGAGTGCTTCGAAGAGGAAGC
>SXPO01000158.1 GCA_005793285.1 Nitrospiraceae bacterium | reverse complement strand
TGGGCTCATTGCCGCAGCGGAAGGCGGCACCCTCTTCCTGGATGAAGTCGGAGAAATGCCTGGGCCGATGCAGGTCAGCCTGCTGAGATTTCTCGACCGAAAAGAATACCGGCCGGTCGGCAGCACTCGCACTCTCCAAGCCAACGTCCGCATCGTCGGCGCCACCAATGAAGACCTCCAGGAGCTCGTGCACCAAGGCCGCTTCCGGGATGACCTCCTCTACCGCATCAACACCGTCACCCTCCAGGTCCCCTCCCTCCGCAAGCGGCCGGAAGACATCCCTCGCTTGGCAGAACACTTCCTGGCCGCGGTCAGACTCCCGGGAACCGCCGCTAGGTCCTTCGCCCAGGACGCCATCGCGAGACTGGCCAGCTATGCCTGGCCCGGTAATATCCGCGAATTGCGAAACGTGATCGAACGAGTCGTCCTGATGAATCCCTCGGCCTCTAGTCGGCCCCTTTCACTGGACGACATTGCCCAAGTCTTGCCACAGCCGACAACCAGCCACAACGCCTCGCAACAAACCCATCTATCGATGGACGACATGGAGCGGATCCACATCCTACGAGTCCTCGACGCGCACTACGGCAATAAGACCCGCGCGGCCAAAGCCCTCCAGATCGACTATAAAACGCTGCTCACGAAACTCAAGAAATACGGATTCTCCCCATAAGAGAGAAAATGATGCGGCCACGCGGTGCCTCATGTAGAATGAGGCATCCTCCTCTCATGAACGTGCCCGCGAGAAATAGCCGGAGAAAGGCGGAAGGAACGCAGACATGAAACGATTGATATCAACGGCGGAACAGCAGGCCCAGAAACGGTTCGGCACCAGCACCCGCGCTACATCATTTTACACCAAGCAGGTGCTGGATCACCTGAACCCCACAATGCAGCAGTTCATTGCACGGCAAGAAATGGTCTTCATCGCCACCGCTGATGCCAACGGCTCATGCGATTGCTCCTTCCGAGCCGGGGTGCCAGGATTCGTACAGGTGCTCGACAAACACACGCTCGCCTACCCGGAATATCGGGGCAACGGCGTCCTGGCGAGCGTGGGTAATATTATGGAAAACCCGCAGATCGGCATGATCTTTCTGGATTACTTCCAGAGCACGGTCGGCTTGCATGTGAACGGCACAGCACGCGTGCTCTCCCCCGATGAGATCGCCGGCCTCCCCCATCTACCGGCGAGCATGGTCGAAGCGGCTCAACTGAAAAAGGGCCGACGGCCAGAAGCCTGGATCGTGATCGACGTGGAAGAAGCCTATATCCACTGTTCCACGCACATCCCGCTCCTCAAACGGCTGGACAAGCAAATCGATTGGGGCAGCGACGACGACAGCAGCAAGGGCGGGAACTACTTCAAGACCAAACAGGCCCCCAAGCCCTAGCAGGATACTGAAAAAGTCTACCAGCGGCGTTCGCGCTTCACGAAGAGGCTCAACTTACCACAAGGGTACGCCTCGCCTCTTCGCTCGCTGCGGCCTTGCTGGACGGCATTTTTGAGCGTCCTGTGATTGTTCTGGCCACGGTCCCACTCATAGCATTTCGGTCATGCTTTTCGCATATGCCGAGCTTTTCCGCAGCCTGCGAGCGCCAGGCCCGCCACGTTCCGTCCCCCGTTCATGAGTCTTGCTTTTTTAGCTGCGGCTCTTGCATGCTAGATCTATTTAATCGCCCCATCACTACCGCGAGACTGAACAAGGAGCTCCATGGCCGATGAATTACATCCGCGACGCATCGATGTCTTGGCAATTGGATTATTCGGGCTGGCGGTCGGCGCCCTCACCCTGGGCTCGGCGCAACTAGGCATGATTCCGGAACGAGATCATATCGGCACCCTCGTCATTGCCCTCGCCTTCGGCGGCATCGTGCAAATCCTGGCTGGCATGACCGACATCCGCTACCACGAGCAGCTCGGCGGCACCGCGCTCACGATGTACGGGTTCTTCTGACCACCGTCTGCACCGCCAAGCTGGTCAGTGCAAGCACCAACTTCCAGCTCGACATGGTGCTCTTCGCACCGATCAACCTCGTCTATTTCCTTTTTTCCGCCGTCATGGTCCACCTCACCGCCTACAGGAATACGACGCTCTGCGCCCTGCACCTCATCATTACCGCAACGTTTCTCCTCACCTTTCTCGCGCGCCTGAATTTCATCGGCGAATTGCTCCCGGGCGTCTTCCATATCCTGGTGGGACTCATGGCTTTCTATCACGCGATCGCCAGCCTGACCTTTGCCTTTACCAACCATGCCCTGCTTCCGCTCGGTCCGGCGCTCTTGCACCATCGGGAGAATAAGTCGCGCAGCTAAGGCCGCTCGGCCTTAGCTCGAGCCAGGGCGAGCGCCATGGCCATCGTGCCAGCCGGCTGAGGCTGCTGGCGCTCCGGAGCGCGCTGGGGCGTGGACGGACGCCGATCACGCTCGTCGCGTGCCGCACCGGACAAGGCCTCGGCAGATCCACGGCCTGCGGACGCCATACTGCCTGGCGCATCGTCGAGCCGCATGGTCAACGCGATGCGCTGACGCTTCACATCCACCTCCA
>SXPO01000157.1 GCA_005793285.1 Nitrospiraceae bacterium | reverse complement strand
TTGTCGAATCCCGATTGAAGGGATCGGTGCTCAGCTTGCCTCGGATTTATCAAGCCTTGCGCCTCCGTGGCGACGGGTGGAATCGGCCAATTTGCACAACAGGTTCAGGAGCATCATTTCGTCCAATGAACCGGGGGTGCTACCAGCGATCCGGGGATCGGCCACCGTAAGCTCCCCCTCATCTGAGACGGTCCCTAAGGAGAACTTTCTGGCACAATAGTCCCCTAGCCATGAGGTTCCCATGCGCCAGTCAAAGTTCACCGAAACGCAGATCGTGTCCATTCTCAAAGAAGCCGATGCCACCGCCCCGTCAATGAGATCTGGCGGAAGTACGGGATCAGTTCCGCTGACGTACTACAAGTGGAAAGCCACGTACGGGGGGCTGGAGGCGTCGGATGTGAAGCGGCTGAAGGAATTAGAGCACGAGAACGGCCGACTCAAGCGGATGTATGCCGACCTGTCGCTGGAGAATGCCACGCTCAAGGATGTCATGATTTTCAATGCCCGAAATCAGAAATCTTGTCATTTCAATAGATCTTCAATTATGTCCCATCTATCTCTGTATTGTTCAGAGATGGCTCCGTTTGTTTGGACAGTTTTTGCCCCAGAACACCCGTTTCCTTTCTGAAACTTTTCACTTCGTTTCTCCCCACGACACCACCACTTTGCCACCCTTCCTGATTCGCTTCAGTGTGGTCTGAACTCCCGCTACAGGCCCCAAATGACGATGACAAGCGGTTTCTGGCGCCACTGTCGGACAGGCTCCTAGCAAGAGTACCGCGGTCAGGAGTCACTATTTCACAACGGGATTATGCTTCGGCAGGATCTTGATTGACCTTCACGGACGTCTGCTTGCCGGCGACAGTTGCCACCTTCTTTGACGAACCGGGAATCTTGGGTGTGGCCGTCTGTACATCAATATTCTGCGCGCGGTGCAAGAGGGCGTGATCCATGAGCGTAAGCGCCATCATGGCTTCAGCGATCGGCGTCGCGCGAATACCGACACAGGGATCGTGGCGGCCATTCGTTTCAACCGTGACCGGATTGCCTTGCTTGTCGATCGACTTGCGCGGGATGCGAATGCTGGATGTCGGCTTGATGCCGATCGTCACGACGATGTCTTGGCCTGTCGAGATACCCCCAAGAATCCCGCCGGCGTGATTCGTGACAAAGCCTTCGGGTGTGAGCTCGTCTCCATGTTCCGACCCTCGCTGAGCAACCGACGCGAAACCTGAACCGATTTCAACGGCCTTCACCGCATTGATACTCATCATCGCAGCAGCCAAATCCGAATCCAGCTTGGCATAGACCGGCGCGCCCCAACCGACCGGCACCTGTTCAGCAATCGTCGTGATTTTAGCCCCGACGGAGTCACCTGCCTTACGCAGATCGTCCATGAAGGATTCGAGCGTCGCGATCAACTCCTGGTTGGCGGCGAAGAAGGGATTCGACCCGACGGCGTCCCAGCTCTGGAACGGCACGTCGATCGGCCCAAGCTGGCTCACATAGCCGCGGATGACGACGCCGTGCTTCTCCGCAAGCCACTTCCTGGCAATGGCCGCAGCTGCGACGCGGACAGCCGTTTCTCGCGCGGACGATCGTCCTCCACCCCGATAGTCACGAATGCCGTACTTCTGCCAGTACGTGTAGTCGGCGTGGCCCGGCCGGAACGTATCGATCAGATTGCCATAATCACGGCTGCGCTGGTCTTCATTGCGGATCAACAGTGCGATCGGCGTGCCGGTCGTCTTTCCCTCGAACAGCCCGGAGAGAATTTCAACAGTATCCGCCTCTTGCCGCTGGGTCACATGACGAGAGGTACCGGGCTTGCGCCGGTCGAGATCTTTTTGAATATCTTCAGTCGAAAGCAAAAGACCAGGCGGACAGCCATCGACCACGCAACCGATCGCCGGCCCGTGGCTTTCACCGAACGACGTGACGGTAAAAATTCTGCCGAATGTATTGCCGGCCATGAGGACGAAAGCCCCCTACTCGACCAGATCCAGCTTGATGCGTAGTTCTTTCAGCTGCTCGGCGCCGACAGCCGACGGCGCATCGGTCAGCGGACATTGGGCCCGCTGCGTCTTGGGAAACGCGATCACGTCGCGGATCGAATCGGCCCCGCCCAACAACATAATAAGCCGATCGAGACCGAATGCGATACCTCCATGCGGCGGCGCTCCGTAGTCCAACGCCTCCAGCAAGAAGCCAAACTTAGCCTGGGCCTGTTCTTTATTGATGCCAAGCAAATCGAGGATCTTCAGTTGGATCTCGCTGCGATGGTTGCGAATGCTGCCCCCACCGATTTCGCTGCCGTTCAGCACCATGTCGTAGGCCTTGGCCCTGACCTTGAGCGGCTCTGCGTCCAGGAACTTCAGGTCTTCATCCATCGGCGCCGCAAAAGGATTATGCATGAACACATACCGCTTCTCTTCCGGCGAATAGTCCAGCAAAGGGAACTCGGTCACCCAGAGCGGCTTCCAGGCGTTCTTATCGATCAAGTTCAACTCTTCGCCCAACTGAAGCCTGATGCGGCCCAGCACATCATGCACGACAGCCGGCTTGTCCGCCCCGAAGAGAACCAGGTCACCTGGATTGGCTTCGGGCAACGCCGCAGCAAAAGCCTTGGCATCGAGGAACTTGGCGATCACTGATTCAAGCTGTCCTTCAGGGGTAATTTTGAGCCATGCGAGGCCTTTAGCGCCGAAACTCTTGGCTGTTTCTCCCAGCGCGTCGATACGGCTTCGTGGCGTTGTGGCCCCGCCTTTGACGATCAAGGCCTTGACGATCCCGCCCTTGGTTGCGGCATCCTTGAACACCTTGAACTCGCTCGCAGCAGCGAACGCCGTCACGTCATGCAGCGGCAGATCGAAGCGCAGATCAGGTTTGTCCGACCCATATCGGCCCATCGCCTCCGCATAGGTCATACGCGGAAATGGCGTCGGCAATTGGACACTTCCTGCGTCGCGGAATATGGTGACGATCATCCGCTCC
The DNA here is from genome assembly GCA_005793285.1 of Nitrospiraceae bacterium. Classification (GTDB taxonomy): domain Bacteria; phylum Nitrospirota; class Nitrospiria; order Nitrospirales; family Nitrospiraceae; genus Nitrospira_D. The sequence continues at coordinate 1,842 of SXPO01000157.1, read as the reverse complement.
ATCATCGTCATCACTTGCTCGCGATCGACGAACGATAATTCGAGATCGATCTGCGTGAACTCCGGCTGACGATCATTCCGAAGATCTTCGTCGCGGAAACAGCGGGCAATTTGGTAATACCGATCAACACCGCTCACCATCAGCACCTGCTTGAACAGCTGGGGCGATTGCGGCAACGCAAAAAACTGCCCGGCGTTCACCCGGCTTGGTACCAGATAGTCCCGCGCGCCTTCGGGCGTGCTTTTCGTCAACACCGGCGTCTCAACCTCCAGAAACCCCTCCGTGTGGAGAAAGCCTCGGGCAGCCTGGGCAATCGCATGCCGCATACCCAACAGTTTCTGCATTCTTGGCCGGCGCAGATCGAGATAGCGGTACTTCAGGCGAATGGATTCGGTGACTTCCGCATCGTCCTCAATGAGAAACGGCGGCGTCTTGGCTTCATTCAAGATCTCGACGTCGTCCACAAACACTTCGATCTCGCCGGTCGGTAGATTGGGATTCTTGGACTCATCCGGGCGAGCCATGACCTGACCGGAAATCGACACCACGCATTCGCTCCGTAACGTATGCGCAGCCTTATGCACGGCCGCATTCCGCTCGGCATTGAACACCACTTGCGTGAGACCCGTCCGGTCGCGCAAGTCAATGAACATCACCGTCCCGTGGTCGCGCCGCCGCTGCACCCACCCGTTCAATACAACCGATCGCCCTACCTGCTGCTTGGTCAATTCACCGCATTTGTGAGTCCGTAGTGTCATAGTCACGCCATTTTCACTTTCTTCGGCCTAGCCCAGCCTTCACGCCTGACCGGACGCTTCGGCTTCGGCGCCGGCTCTTCACCCCGCTCGATCGCCGCAACACGCTCTCCGACCGACTCCCGTAATGCATTGGCTTCCCGGTCGGTCAAAAACCGAAATTCTCCCGACTCCAAGCGTCCCAGCGACAACGGTCCCATTTTCACTCTGGTCAAACGAATGACCGGATGACCGACCGACTCCAACATCCGCCGCACTTGATGCTTCCGTCCCTCGCGGATCGTGACTTCCAGCCAAGAATTCTGCTCGGCCTTCTTGATTTTCTTCACCTGCGCCGGGCCGGTCATCCCATCTTCGAGCTTCACGCCGCCTTCCAATTGCCTGATCTCCTCGTCCGTCAACACACGCTTGACCTTGATCAAATAGGTCTTGGGCACATGGTAGCGGGGATGCAGCAGCGCTTGCGCGAGATCTCCGTTGTTCGTCAACAGCATCAAGCCTTCACTCTCGAAGTCCAGCCGCCCGACTGGAAACACCCGGACTGATACTCCGCGAATAAAATCTTTTACGGTCGGCCTGCCGCCCGGATCATCTAACGTGGACATGACATGCTTCGGCTTATTCAGCATCAAATAGACAAACGGCTGCGCGTGGCTTAAATGTTTGCCGTCGACTTTGACGTGATCGCGTTCGGGATCGACCTTCGTCCCGAGTTCGGTCACCAACTTGCCGTTGACCGTCACCCGCCCGGCAGCAATCAACGTCTCCGCCTTTCGGCGCGACGCGAGGCCGGAACCAGCAATCAATTTTTGAAGTCTGATGTCCATATTATTTACTGATGTGCGGCCTGCGTGGCTCCTCACTGCGCGCATGCACCGAGCACCGACATCTATCTACATATCAGATGGATCTCGCGTGCGCGGGGCGCGAGCACAGGAGCCACCTGGCTGCACATCATCCCCGTCTTACTCCCATTCTATCGTGCTCGGCGGCTTGGAACTGATGTCGTAGACGACCAGGTTCACGCCCTTCACTTCGTTGATAATCCGATTCGACATCCTGCCCAGCACCTCGTTCGGGATCTTGG
>SXPO01000156.1 GCA_005793285.1 Nitrospiraceae bacterium | reverse complement strand
TCCCCGGCGCATGAAACATACTGAGGCCGTGGTCGTCGTGGCCCTGTTCGCTTTTCTCTGCGGTTGTGTCGCGCACCAGTCCGATCTGAAACAAACCGAGAAGGTTCTGCAGCAGCGCATTCAGCAGCAGGATGACCAGCTTTTGCAGACCAGAGCCAGGCAGAGCCAGGAGATTTCCACTCTGCGTGATCAGGACTTGCCGCAGTTGCGGGGTGAATTGGAGAAGGCGTTGTATCTGACGCAGGATCTCCAGGCAAAACAAGAGGATCTCAAGCACCGGTTGGCGCAATCGGAACAGCAAACGAAGAAACTCGAACAATTGGCTGCGAAGATGGCGGCCAAACTTGATGAGTTGTCCCGGGCCATGGAACAGGCCATGGGAGGCCTGAAGAAAGATATTGCTGATGTCGTACAACGTATGAACGACACATTGGCGAAGCGTGTGGATGCCAGGCTGGAGGAACAGCAAAAGGAATTAACCAACAATCAGCAGCGGCTCGATCAGATCTCACAGAAATTCGTGCAGTTCAATCAGGCCCTGACAGGATTCCGCGACGCGCTCACCGGCCTCGACGATCGTGTGGGCCATGGGGAGCGCACCCTGTCCGCGCATGCGGCCGAGGTCAACAAGAGTATTGCGTCCGTGGCCAAAACGCTCGAATCTGTCGGGCACAAGGTCACCGCGCGGCTTGATGATCAAGATCACCAGATCGAGTCTCTGACAAAGTCGTCCGGGCGCGCCAACCAAAAACCGGGCGTTCGTCCACAGGCAACGAAACCGGCGCAACGATCCGCCGTCGAGCCCGACGCCGGCGTGGAGCCGGCGGAGCATCTCTCAAGAGCCGCTGCGGCGCTCTCCTCAGTCACAATCGCTGCGCCGCAAGAGTCATCGGCAGCCGCACCCGCCCAGGGTCAGGAGGAAGCTGCGGATCGAGCGCGGTATGAGCAGGTCTTGGCGTTGTTTCGAGATGGAGATTTGGACGGTGCCCGGCGTGGATTCGCCGCGTTCCTCTCGGAATATCCCAACTCCGATTTGGCGCCGAATGCCCGGTATTGGCAGGGTGAATCGTATTATGGCAAAAAAGATTTTGGGAAGGCCATTGATGCCTACGATCGGGTGGAACTCGATTATCCCCGCAGCGAGAAGGTGCCGTCCGCGATTCTGAAGAAAGGCTACGCGTACCTGGCTCTGAAGGATATGAAGCGGGCCTCCTCGGCATTCAAGCAGGTCGTGACCTTGTATCCGAAGAGTCCCGAGGCGGGAAAGGCGTCGGATAGGCTGACGCAGCTCAAAGACGTTCGGTAAGCCGTATGGAGGATCGTCGTATGCCGGTCGTGATCGCATTCTGGGTGCTCGTTCCGATGGTGTTGTTGACCGGTTGTGCCAAGCACGCCGATTTTCTTGAGGTGCGAGACCAGCTTTCCACGATCTCCCGCTCGCAGGAGCAGGGCCATCAGCGGGTGGATGCGGTGCTGCGACGATTGGAGTCGGTGGAGCGGGTCAAAGACGCAGATCCAGGACGGCAGCGCATTGATGAGGCCGTCGCACGCCTCCAAAAAATCGAGACGCGGTTGGCGAAGCTCGAAGAGACGGCGGGGCAGCCGGTTGCGAAGAGCGATCCCGCATTTTTCGAGCCGCGTGTCCCTAAGCCGGCGAAGCCGGCTCAATCGGCGGAACCGGGAACCGCCCTAGCGACGGCGCCGGGAATCACGCCCACGTCCGCCTTCAATTTGGCCTATAACGATTATCTCAACGGCAAGTATGAACTCGCGGTGGCTGGTTTTCAGCGCTTCGTCAAAGACTTTTCAGGCACGTCGCTGACTCCCAATGCGCAGTACTGGCTTGGTGAGTCCTATTACAACTTGAAGGACTATGGGCGTGCCATTCAAACGTTCGAATTTTTGGTCGGGGAATATCCCGGCAATGAAAAAGTTCCTGCGTCATTGTATAAGCTTGGCTTGGCGACAGCGGAAACCGGCGATCTGGTCAAATCAAGGAAGAGTCTGAAACGTGTGCTCGAAGAATTTCCCGCATCCGACGAATCAAAACTGGCTAAGAATAAGCTGGCAGAAATCAGATGATCGTGACGGCATCGTGCCGTCCCGCCCTTGTTCCCTGTCACCGTGCGTGAGGAGCCGTATACCGTGCTGACGACCGGCGGCACCGGGAAGATTCATGTGTTGCCGGAGGAGGTGGTCAGCCGCATCGCCGCCGGCGAGGTCGTTGAGCGCCCCGCTGCGGTGGTCAAGGAACTTGTCGACAACAGTGTGGATGCCGCCGCCGGCTCGATCACCGTTGAGATCGAAGATGGAGGCCTGGCGCTGATCCGTGTCACCGACGACGGTGAAGGGATGAGCGCTATCGATGCGCCGCGCGCATTTGGACGGCACGCGACGAGCAAACTTCGGTCGGATCAGGATCTCTGGTCCATCCGCACGATGGGGTTTCGAGGGGAAGCGCTGCCGAGCATCGCCTCTGTGTCCCATGTGCGTGTCGCCACAGCTCTACGGTCCGTTGAAGCCGGTATCGAGTTTCGGGTGACAGGAGGGAAGCTCGGCACGATCGTTGCGGCCCCTCCGGTAGCCGGGACCAGCATCGAAGTCACGGAGTTGTTTTATAATCAGCCGGCCCGCAAAAAGTTTCTCAAGTCGATTCCCACAGAATTTTCCCATATCAGCCGCGTTGTGCAACAGGCGGCGCTTGCCTGGCCAACCGTTCATTTTCGATTGACGCATAATGGAACGGAGATGGTGAATTACCCGGCGGTGTCGTCGGAAAAAGATCGAGTGAGTCAGGTGTATCAGCGTGTGTTTCTCGACCATTGTGTCACGGTCCACGCGGCTCTGCCGACGGTTCGACTGAGCGGATACACGATCGACCCGCTGCATGCGAGAGCGTCACGCCTGCCCCAGGAACTATTTCTGAACCGGCGTCCTGTGCGGAATGCCGCTGTCTTGCATGCGGTGGCAGAGGGGTATGGAGCATTTCTTCCCAAAGGCCGCCATCCACTTTTTGTGTTGTTCCTCGACGTCGACCCCGATCGTGTCGATGTGAACGTCCATCCGACCAAGCGAGAGGTCAGGTTTGCGGATGCCGAGATGATTCATCAGCTTGTCCGGCGGGCGATCAGGCAGGCGATGGGAACGGCGGAAGGAGTCTCGATCGAGCCGGGCTCTTCGTTGGCGCGCGAATCATCTGGGAACAAGTCCGCGTGGATTTCGGTCTCCGGCCTGTCCCAGGAGCAGGCGAAGGAGTTTCCCGCAGGGGCTCAGGGGACCCCGTTGTCCATCGTCACGGATCGGCTGATCGATGTTTCCTCCCGGCCAGGAGCCCAGCTCGCATTTGTGAGTGAGACGGCGGAGCCCTATGTCAAGGTTCCCTCAGGAGAAGTGGTGGCGCTGGGACAGCTCAACCGGACATTTCTGGTCGTTCAGGTCGGAGGCGATTTGGCGGTGATCGATCAACATACCGCTCATGAACGGGTCCTATTCGAACAGCTGTATCGCGCCTGGACCGCCAGAGGCATTCAATCTCAGCCGCTGCTTCTCCCGGCCTCGATCGAGTTGTCTCCCCCCCATGCTGCGTTACTCCGTCGCTATCATGGCGAGCTCGAGAAGTTGGGGTTGGGACTTGAGCCGTTCGGGACGTCGGCGGTGTTGATTCGAGCCGTGCCGATGGGGCTGGGCAAGCTCGATCCGGAAGCGTTTATACAAGATGTGCTCGATGATTTGGCCCAATGGAACCATGCGTCTACCGTGGAGACAAAAGCCCGTCCGGTCCTGGCCTCGCTGGCCTGTCATGGCGCTGTCAGGGCTGGACGTCCGATGGAGTTGCCGGAGATCAAGGCGCTGGTTGAGGATTGGAGAACAGAAGGAGAGATCACGACCTGTCCCCATGGCCGGCGCACAGTGTTTCGGCTTGGTACGGACGACTTGGAGAAAATGTTCGGGCGGGCCGGGTGGTAGAAGCGCAAGGTCACGGTTACCGCTGGAAGATCGTTGCAGCAAAATATGCCAAAGTTATCTGACCCTGTGCGCCAACGCCGTCCGCTTGTCGTCTTGCTCGGTCCCACTGCCGTCGGCAAGAGCCGTCTCGGCGTGCAGGTGGCGCAACACCTTGGCACGGAGGTGCTCACGGCCGATTCCAGACAAGTGTATCGCGGCATGGATATCGGAACGGACAAGCCTACGGCAGACGAGCGCCAAGGCATTCCGCACCGGCTCATCGATTTGGCCGATCCGGATGAGATATTCAACACGGGATGGTATCGGCGGGCGGCGCTTGCGGAAATCGACCGATTGTATGCGGAGAGCCGATTGCCCTTCGTGGTCGGAGGAACAGGGTTGTATATTCGAACCTTGGTGCGGGGATTATGTCCGGCTCCTCCAGCTGACCCTACGGTGAGAGCAGAATTGATGCGGATGAGCCAAGAACAGGGGCGGGACCGCCTCCATGCGGAGCTGGCCCTGGTTGATCCTGCGACGGCGGCACGGCTGCATCCCAACGATGAAGCCAAGGTCATACGAGCGTTGGAAGTCTATCGGTTGTCGGGACAACCGATATCGGCGGTGCAACGGGATCATGGATTTCAGGAGGCCCCCTTCTCCACGCTTCTGATCGGGTTGCAGCGGTCGAAAGAAGAGGTGTACCGGCGGATCGAAGAACGAATCGATTGGCAGCTGGCTCATGGAATGGTAGAAGAGACTCGCGCGCTGCTTGATCGCGGGTACCGGCGGGACGGCGGCGCGATGACAGGATTGGGATATCGGCATGTGGCGGCTCAGGTGTCGGGAGAATACGATTATGCCGAGATGGTCCGGTTGTTCAAACGGGATACCCGGCGATTTGCGAAGCGGCAGATGACCTGGTTCAGAAAGGAGCCTGGGGTCCGTTGGATTTCTGTGGAACGCGATGAGCCGCTTGAGCCTATCGTTCGGAGTATCGTCTTGCTCATCGAGCAATTTCTTGGAACATTGGATCCCGGCGTGATGCCGACAGCTGTAGGAGGCGGGGGATCGAGATGAAGGGGAAGCAGATGCGCGGACAGGCGGCAGTCGGAGTGATCGGGGGGAGCGGGCTCTATGAGATGGAAGGGCTTCAATCGGTTCGAGAAATTCTGGTTCGCACGCCCTTCGGGTCTCCGTCCGATGCCATTCTTGTGGGCGTGCTCGGAGGTGTGCGGGTGGCGTTCCTCTCACGGCATGGGCGCGGCCACCGGCTGAATCCCAGTGAGATCAACTATCGCGCCAATATTTATGCGCTCAAGTCGTTGGGCGTATCGCGTGTAATTTCCGTGAGCGCAGTGGGGAGCATGAAAGAGTCGATCAAGCCGGGCGATGTGGTGTGTCCCGATCAGTTCATCGACCTGACGAAGCGGCGCGCCTCCACGTTCTTCGAAGGCGGGATGGTGGCGCATGTGGCTTTCGGTGAACCGGTCTGCGCCGGCCTGGTGGAAACCCTCGCCTCGTCCGGCCAACGGCTGGGGGCGGCGCTCCATCGAGGCGGCGCCTATCTGTGCATCGAGGGCCCGCAGTTTTCAACGAAAGGGGAGTCGAAACTCTACCGGCAGTGGGGCGTGGATGTCATCGGCATGACCAATATGCCGGAGGCGAAGCTGGCGCGTGAAGCGGAGCTCTGCTATGCGACGATGGCGCTGGCGACGGATTACGATTGCTGGCATGAGACGGAAGAGGCGGTCACAGTCGAGGCCAT
>SXPO01000155.1 GCA_005793285.1 Nitrospiraceae bacterium | reverse complement strand
GTTGCAGGTGGCGCCGACAAACCACTTGGCCCAGGGATAATTCCATTCGAGGACTTTGTTCCAGGGGGAGAACCATTCCAGCTCTTTTGCCTCATTGCTCCAAAACGCTTCAGGGTCGGCAATGGATTTCTTGTACTCGGCTTCATAGTCCTTGATATAGGCAGCCTCGATTGTCTTGGCGGTCGGTGGGTATGTCCGGCTTTTCTTCAAGAGAGTCTCGATCTGATCACTCATAGTCTATCTGCCTCCTCAATCCACGGAATCTGATCCCAAGAAGGTGTGATTATGGAGAAAGGTGGCAGCTCCTGCAACCGTACATTTGTACAGGATGGAGAAGTGCCTGACGGCTCTTACGAAAATCAGGGGAAACGGCTGAATTCTAAGGTGGATTTCTTGACAGCCATCAAAGCCTGGCAGTAGGCTGCAAAATCTATGAAACGATTCCTTTCTATTGTTGGGATTGCCGTTTTGATATTGAGCCATTCTTCAGGCGTCACGCCGTACGGTATTCCCGCAACTGCTCAGGCTCAACAGGGGAAGCCGGAAGGTCTCTATTACAAGTCTTGGGCGATCGTGATCGGGATCGAAGGCTATGTCGTAGCGCCGCCTGTTCGGGGGGCAGTCAACGACGCGAAGCAAGTGGCCCAGGCCTTTCGGCAGTTGGGGTTCGATGAGGTCGTGGAGATTTATGAAAAGGATGCGGTGTTTCGTCGGTTGCAGCAGGTGTTGAATGATATGTTGCCGAGAAAGGTCGGGCGTATGGACCGGCTGGTAATTTTCTACACAGGGCATGCCGGATCGGCGCAAGATGCCGATGGGGAAGATCGGAGCTATCTCGTGCCGGCGGATGCGCAGGTGAATAATGCGGCAAAGGCCGTGACAGTGGAGCATCTGAAAGAATTTACCAGGAGGTCGGCTTCCAAACATACACTCCTTATTTTGGATGCTCCCGTATTTGGATGGGAATTGACGGCGTCGCCGCCGTTATCGCTCGAAGGGCGGTTTGCTCCGGAGGCCGAGATGGACCGGCGTGCGGTGCAGGTGATCAGCGCAGCCAGCAAGGGAGAACTCTCATCTCGTTCCGATGGAAAAAGTCTTTTTGTCCAGGCGTTGCTGGCTGGATTCGCAGGCGCGGCTGATGTGGATAAGAATGGGTGGCTCATGGCGTCAGAACTGGGGGATTATCTTACGCAACGGGTACAAGCTGACTCCCAAGGCCTACAGCATCCCACTAGTTTGAGAATCGATGGAGATGGGGATACGGTATTGGTTGAAGGGCGGAAGTCCGCGCTCCAACCTGGCAGTGGGCTTAACAATTCTGTGGAGCGCCAACGAACGGCCAGAAGTCACTATGAACAGGCGTACGCCATGCTTCAGGAAGGGAAACCAGCGACAGAGGCATTGGAGCGTCTCAATCACGCGATCGAGTACGATTTGACCTATGGTGATGCCTATGTGCTCAAAAGTTATATCCACTTGGAAGCGGTTCTAAATCTCGACGAGGCGCTCGTGTCAGGGCAGCTTGCCGTGCAGCATGCCTCGGCCAATCCCGATTCGTTTTACATGCTGGGGCTGGTTCAAGAGAGGCGGGGAAAGTTTGTGGAGGCCGAAACGGCGCTGCTTCAGGCGTTGAAGGTCAACGGTGGCTACCAAGATGTGTATTTTTCATTGGGGGCGCTGTATGCGGATCATCTGAACGATCGACCGAAATCTATTCAGGCATTCCGCCGGTATCTGGAATTGGGTGGAGCGCATGCCCGCGCGCGATCGGTTGTCACAGAAGCGGATCAGGCTGCAAAGCAAAAACCGTAGTCTTATCCTTGCTCCCCTCCCTTGAGATAGCCCAGCCCGATTTTGACCGCTCGGCGCGTAATTTCCGCCCAGCGCGCTTGGGGATACGCAGCCAACACGGCAGCAGCTTTGGGATCCTGGATGTCGAGATTGGTAATTTTGACTATCCCGTCTTCAATCTGAATGTCTGCCATAAGGTTTCCTCAATGAATGATTGGCCCATGAATCGCGCATGCGTGGCGATGATTGGGAGTGCGTTCCGTTGACGGAACCGGGAACGCATGTTAGCATAAATTCACTTTTTCTCGCAGCGCGTTCCTGAACGATGACGGAACAGTGTTTATGGCGAAGGAGGATCTTGTGATACGGTCTCAAGCAACGGGTGCAAGACTGGCCGGCATGGGTCTCGGTGCTGTTCTTCTCATGGGACTGGTGGCGTGCGGCGGTCCTCCGAAGTGGGTGGAGAAGGGGTCCGGGGTGATGAACGAGAAGGATAGCAAGGCGTTCTATGGCGTGGGGTCGGTGGTGGGTGTGCGCAATGAACCACTCGCCTGGGACACCGCGGAAAATCGCGGGCGGGCTGAGATCGCCAAGACCTTTGAAACGTATACCGGGTATCTGATGAGGGATTATGCCGCATCCACGGCAGCCGGAGATTTCACGCGCAATACTGAAGAGCAGAATGTCGAACGTGCCATCAAGACTGTGACCACGGCGACGCTCAGCGGTGTCCGTCCTATCGATCGATACAAGGACGAGAAAACGAACACCTATTATGTCCTCACCAAGCTGAGTCTTGAGGATATGAAGAACAACTTAGAGCAGGCTAAGGAATTGAATGCTCAGGTCCGTGATTTCGTGCGGAAAAATGCGGATAAGTTGTTCGATCGTCTGGAGAAAGAAGAAGAGAAGCGGACGGTCAGATAATGACTGAACGGTACGGCAATCAGCCATCAACCTCTGACGGAGCGGCAACGTGATTCAACAGTATCGCCGGTCCTCTTCGATCGCCCTCTGTGCGGTATTGGCCTTGGCCGGGTGCGGGCATGAGACGAAAGTGACTCGTGTCGACGCCGGTGTCGTGACGGATTTGAGCGGCCGGTGGAACGATACCGATTCTCGGATGGTGGCTGAGGCGATGGTGAAGGAAGCGTTGCAGTACCCGTGGCTCGGCAATTTCACGCAGACGAATCGGCGTCAGCCGGTGGTCGTGGTCGGAACCGTGCTCAACAGCAGCCATGAACATATCAGTGTGCAGACCTTCATCACGGATTTGGAGCGTGAACTCACGAAC
>SXPO01000154.1 GCA_005793285.1 Nitrospiraceae bacterium | reverse complement strand
TCCGGGCGGCGCGATCCTTTTGAGCCGGTGCTGCAGCAGTTGAGCCTCGGGCCGATTGACCCGACATTGCCCCCGCTTCAACGGGTGGGGCTCACGGAGATGAATCTGATCGCGGTGGTTTGGGGCGCCTATGGTTATGCGGCGATGGTCCAGACGCCGGACGGGAATGGCTACACGGTGCGTCGAGGCACCCGTATCGGTCCTAATAATGGCGTCGTGAGTGATGTGACCGAAAAAGGCATTGTCGTGCAAGAACGGTTCACCGATGTGTATGGGAGCAAGCAGGAGCGGGAATACGTGAAGCTCCTTCACCCGAAAGAGAGTGCAGAATGACACCTAAGCTGACACAGACAACGACGTTGGTTCGGCTTCTTTCTGTGGCGGGAGCGCTCAGCTTCCCGATGGCCATGGCTTCGACGGAGGCAGCCGATTTGCCTGTTGCCGATTCAGGCCTCTCCTCACGGGTCGAGGCGGCGTTGGCGAAGACGCTGACTCACATCGATGTGCAACCGGGGATTGACGATGTCCGTGTGGTCATCTCGGGGGATGGCACGCTGTCTCATCGGGTGAGGCGCTTGGATGAACGGCGCCTGGTGATCGATCTTCCCCATCTGACGTCCGCCCTCAGCCAATCGATTATGCCGGTGAATCACCAGATGCTGCAGCGCGTGCGCATGGGATCTCACCCGGACAAAATGCGCGTGGTCTTGGATCTGATCGGTCAGGTCAGTTACTCGTTTGAACCGCAAGGGCCGGACCTCATTGTGACGCTTCGAGGCGATGCAGGGCTCGATGCGCTTCCGGATGTGGAGTATTCCCGTAAGCTTGTGGCCGAAACGATCACGCTGGAGCGGCTGGCACGGAAACCGATTAAAGTGAACGCGAGTCCGTTGGCCGCGGTGCATCGGTCTTCGACGAAATTTTATGCGCGACCGGTGCAGCTGATTTCTGACGCAGATTCCGGCGAGAAGAATATGCCGAAAGAGGATTTGGTCGTTGGGGAAACCCGGTACATCGGCCGGCGTATTTCTCTGGACTTTCAGCAGGCCGAGATCGGCAATGTGCTGCGCCTGATTGCCGAAGTGAGCGGATTCAATATGGTGGTCGGCGAAGGGATCAAGAGCAAGGTCACGATGAAGCTCGTGAGTGTTCCCTGGGATCAGGCGCTGGACATGATCTTGAAGATGAACGGATTGGGCAAGATCCGGCAGGGTAATATCATCTGGATCGATTCGCTGGCGAACCTGGCGAAACAGCAGAACGAAGAAGCGCAGGCGAAGGATGCAAAGGCTAAGGCGGAAGAGCTCGTGGATCGGGTCTTCTATGTGAGGAACCTGCAGGCGTCGGAGCTCATGACGGCGCTGCGCCAGTATTTGAGCCCGCGAGGGTTGATGCAGGTCAGTCAGGGGTCGAATGCGTTGATCGTCCGGGATACGGAAAGTAAGATGAGCGTGATGAAGCAGCTGGTTGACGGACTGGATTTGGAAGTGCCGCAAGTCCAGATCGAAGCCAGGATTGTCCAGGCGGATACGAACTATTCCCGTTCGCTCGGCGTCCAGTGGGGGATGCAGAATGTGAATCCGCTGGGCTCTGCCCAGGGCGTAGCGAATTTCAGGACCGGCACGACCGGAGCCTTTGGGCGGCAAACGACGGACTATCTGGTGAATCTCCCCGCGGCGGTTGCCGGGTTGTCGTCAACTCCTGGCGTCGGGTTTACGTTTGGGAGGACTGACGGAGGGGGTGCGCTGTTGGATGTGCGGCTGTCGGCAGGTGAGATGCTCGGCCTGAGCAAAGTCATTGCTGCGCCGAAAGTGACGACCTTGGACAAGCGGGAAGCCAAAATCTCACAAGGAGAATCGATCCCCTTCCAGACGACCTCTCTCCAGGGGACCCAGACCACCTTCGTGGATGCAAACCTGGAATTGAATGTGACTCCTCAGATCACCTCGCGTGACCCCAAGGAAGTCGGCAAGCAGATCATGCTGAAGGTGCGCGCGACCAGAAACGCGGTGGGGTCTAGGAGCAATCCGGCCGGTCCGAGTATCGATCGCCGCGAAGCCAATACCCAGGTCATTATTCGCGATGGGGAGACCATGGTGATCGGCGGGGTCTTTATCGACACGCAAAGCAACAGTTCGGGCGGTATTCCCTATCTCTCTCGGGTGCCTGTTTTGGGATGGCTCTTCAAGAACAAGACCGAGTCTGTGGCGAAGCAGGAGCTCCTTATTTTCTTGACGCCCAGCATCGTGAAGAGTTAGACGCAAACCTCGTGGCCCTGCACTGCTGTCGGCGCGCAACAGTGACAGGGCTGCTCCCTCAGCGGCTCCATCCCCTATGCGGTCCTCCACAGGCCTCTGCCGAGACAAGGCAGAGGAGATTCTTCTAGTTTCTATACCGTTGTGATACCATCCTGCCGATTTTAGTCTTCGCAATTCCTCATGACATCAGGCGAAGTGTGTCGTGAATCCCGGCTTCCTGTTCAAGCAGAATGGGGTGGCAATCGGTCTATCGTGGGGCAGAAGGACTGTCGTGTGAGTATGGCCGTGGCCGAACAGATTATACCGGTGGCGTTGGGGGAGCGGAGTTACAATATTGTGCTTCGCCCGGGACTTCTTGCCACTGTGGGCGATCGGCTCCAGGCCCTGACCACCTCTCCGAAGGTCGGGGTGGTGACGGACCGGCATGTGGCCAGCCATTATCTTCAGGGCACCCTTCGTTCGCTTCGTAGAGCTGGCTACGATCCCACTCCGATTATCTTGCCGCCGGGAGAGCGAACCAAGACGCTCGGCACCGTTGCCAAGGTTCTCGATGTCTTGGCCAAGCACAAGTTCGAACGTCAGTCCCTCCTCCTGGCCCTCGGTGGCGGGGTCATCGGCGATATCACCGGCTTTGCCGCCGCGATCTATCAACGAGGTATCCCCTTTGTGCAGGTGCCGACCACGTTGGTTGCGCAAGTCGATTCCAGCGTCGGGGGCAAGACCGGCGTGGACCATCGGCTGGGCAAGAATCTGATCGGGGCCTTTTATCAGCCGCGAGCCGTTCTGATCGATCCCCTTACGCTCCGTACCTTGCCGCGCCGCGAATGGATCGCCGGCCTGGCTGAAGTGATTAAGTACGGCATTATTGCCGACGAGAAGTTTTTTGCATTTTTGGAGCAGGAGATGCCAGCGATTTTGACACTGGCGGACGAACCAGTCATCCATGTGATTAAGCGATCCTGTGAAGTCAAGGCGGAAGTCGTTGCCGGAGATGAGCGGGAAGCGGATCGCCGACGCATTCTCAATTATGGCCACACGATCGGTCATGCGTTGGAATCGCTGGGGGGCTATCGCGGGTTGATCCATGGTGAGGCGGTGGGTATCGGTTTGGTGCAAGAAGCGGATCTGGCTTGTCATATGGGGCTCTGCGCTCGCGAGGTGGTTGAGCGGATTAGGCGACTGGTCGCGCGCGCTGGGCTGTCAGAACAGGTCGCTCAAACAGCCTTTGGCCCCATCTGGAAGGCCATGCAGCACGATAAGAAGGTGGTCGGGGGGCAAGTCATCGGGGTTTGGCCTGTGAGGATCGGTGAGGTGACGATTCAGCCGATCGAGCGACAGATGTGCGCCGAATGGTTTCAGGCTAAACATGGCAGCGGGAGAAAATCCTCGAATGGCAGCCGGCAAGGCAAGGCTCCTGTCCGCCGCAAGGTTTCCGCGAAAAGGTAAGTATCTATGACGACGAAGCGCGCGCCCTCCGTGGCTCATCTTCAGCAGGCCCTGCGAGAGAAGACACGCGAAGTCGATGTGCTCCATCGGATCACGGAGTCCATCAGCAACCAGCTAGATCTCGAAGCAGTCCTCCGGCATATCGTCGAAGTGGTCGTCGAAGTTACGAAAGCGGATGCCTGCCTCCTCTATCTCTTGTCGGATGGTCAGGACGAACTCATCCTGCGAGCCTCCAAGAATCCCCATCCGAAATTGATCGGCCGCATCACGATCGGGTTGGGCGAGGGCATCACCGGGTGGGTGGCTCAGGAGCGGACCCACGTCGTGATCCCGAGCAATGCGAGCGACGACCCGCGCTTTAAATTCTTCCACAATCTTCCGGAAGACCGCCATCAAGCTTTCGTGTCCGTGCCGATCATGGCGAAGAAAGAAGTGGTCGGCGTGATCAATGTGCAGCACAAGCGCCCCAAGCGCTATCGGCCCGACGAGATTGCGCTGTTGTCCACCATCGCCAATCAAGTCGGCGGCGCGATCGAGAACGCGCGGCTCTACGATCAAATGAAACGCAAGGCCCTGCAGGTGGAGACCCTGTCGCTGGTGTCGGAAACGGTGGCCTCCAATCGATTGATCGAAGATGTGCTGCAACTTCTGGTCACGATGACCGCGCAAATGATGAATTCTAAAATCTGCTCGATCATGTTGCTGGACCAGGTGAGCGGGGAGCTGCGGATCGAGGCGACGCAAAGCCTGAGCGAGCAGTACCGCCGGAAGCCGAATCTCAAGGTCGGGCAGAGCATCAGCGGGCGCGCCGTGCAGGACCGCAGGCCGATCATTGTAGCCGACGTGACCAAAGAGCAGGACTATATGTTCCCGGATCTGGCCAAGAAAGAAGGGCTCTGTTCGATGGTCTCGGTCCCGATGATGGTGCGGGAGAAGGCCGTGGGGGTGATCAATAGCTATACGGCCGTGCCTCACGTGTTTACCAGCGAGGAGGTCAAGCTGCTTCAGGCCATCGCGAATCAGGCCGCCATCGCCATCGAGCATACGACCTTGATCGAGAAGTCCTTCGAGATGCAGGAAGCGCTGGCGGTCCGGAAGCTGATGGAGCGGGCCAAGGGGTATCTCATGCGGGCGAAGAAGCTGACAGAAGAAGAGGCCTTCAAGCTCATTCAGCGCCAAAGTATGGATCTTCGGAAATCGATGCGCGAGATCGCCGAGGCGATTCTCCTGGCGGGCGATATCGAAGAGCGGGCCGATCGAGTCAGGCACTAAGGGGGCTATGCGTACCTTTCGTCTCGCCATGGTGCAGATGAATCCGACGGTGGGGGATCTGGACGGCAACGTCCGTCGGATCACGGCCTGGCTGCGCGAAGCGAAGAAGGCGAAGGTCGACCTAGTTGCATTCCCCGAGCTGGCGATCACCGGCTATCCGCCGGAAGACCTTTTGTTGAAGCCTCGCTTTATCGCGGACAATCGCCGCGCGCTTCAGGAAGTCGTTCGTCACTGCCGTGGTTTTGCCGCGGTGGTGGGCTACGTCAGTCAGAGCGACGGCATCGATCCGAAGCCGGCCCGTTCGTCGGTGGTGCCGGCCGGGTCGCACGAACTCTACAATGCCGCGGCGTTCATTGCCGATCAAACCCTCGTCACGACCTATTGCAAGTGGTATCTGCCGAACTACGGGGTGTTCGACGAGAGTCGCTATTTTCACCTAGGCCGGCGGTTGCCGCTTGTTCGCCTGCGCGGCACGGTGATCGGAGTCAATGTTTGCGAGGACGTCTGGGTGCCGGAAGGCCCGACCCGGTTCCAGGCAGCGGCGGGCGCCGAAGTCATCGTCAACATCAATGCCTCGCCGTTTCATCTGGGCAAGAGCCGGGCTCGTGAACAGATGTTGGCGACCCGCGCGAGGGAAAACGGGGTGGTGCTGACCTACACTAACGTGGTCGGCGGGCAGGATGAGCTGGTCTTCGATGGGAACAGCGTGATTCTCGACCATCAGGGTGAGGTTGTCGCGCGAGGGAAAGCCTTCGAAGAGGATTTTATCGTGGCAGACCTCAATCTGGAGGCAGTCGCGCGGGCGAGGCGCGCGCAGGGCCAGAAGAAGCTTCTGCCGAGACGGGTTGCCGCTGCGGTGGAGATCTGCGTGGCGTCGCTTCCGGCCGTTCCCAAAGTTCGCGCGCGCGCGGTTCCCGATCTGGTGGCGGTCCTGGACCCGCTGGAGGAAGTATACCGGGCCCTCACGCTGGGCGTGCGAGACTACGTGAGGAAAAACGGATTTACCCGGGTCATGATCGGGTTGAGCGGCGGAGTGGACTCGGCCTTGACCGCCGTGCTGGCCGTCGATGCGCTGGGACCCGAGAATGTCTGGGGCCTGTTCATGCCGTCGCCCTATACGTCGCGTGACAGTTACGAGGATGTGGCTGAATTGGGAAAACGGCTTGCGATTTCCGTTCGCACAATTCCCATCACGACGTTGTTCGATACTTATCGGCAATCGCTTGCGGAAACGTTCGAGGGCCGCGCGCCTGATACGACAGAAGAGAATCTCCAGGCCCGCATCCGGGGCAATCTGCTCATGGCCTTTTCCAATAAGTTCGGCCATCTGGTGCTCACCACGGGCAATAAGAGCGAGATGAGCGTGGGTTACGCCACTCTGTATGGGGATATGGCAGGCGGTTTTGCCGCGATCAAGGACGTGCCGAAGACGATGGTCTATGACCTGGCGAAGCTGCGCAATCGTCGAGGCGCAACCCCGGCAATTCCCAAACGGACGCTCGATCGGCCGCCGACCGCCGAGCTGAGGCCCAATCAAAAGGATGAAGACTCGCTGCCGCCCTATGAGATCTTAGATCCCATCCTCCAGGCCTATGTGGAAGAAGACCGGTCGCTCGAAGAGATCGTT
>SXPO01000153.1 GCA_005793285.1 Nitrospiraceae bacterium | reverse complement strand
GTTTCAGGTCGGGGCAGAGAAACGGGTGCTGGGTTCAGGGCAGGGGACGATGGCGCCGGCCGGGGAGGAACATGGGGTGAAGAACCATACGGACCAGCGGCTGAAAGTCTTGGTGTTCGTGTCGCCGAATCCTTCGTGAGTGACGGTTATTCGTCGACGATCTTTTTGAGGCGCCGATCCAGCGCGAACCTCGTGAGGCCCAGATACCTGGCGGCAGTCGTTTTATTGTAGTCCGACAGCCTGAGGACCTCCTGAATGATCGCCTGCTCGATATCGGCTAGGGATTGCTTCCCCAATTTCGATTCGAGCCGGAGCAGCCGTTCGTCGCCTTCCACGACGCTCACGACCACTGGCTCCTGTCTCTGTCTGAGTTCGGCCGGCAGGTTATCGACGGTCAGCATGGTGCCATGGCAGAAGATCATGGCCCGCTCGATGATATTGTGCAGCTCACGAATATTTCCCGGATAGAGATACGTGCGCAATAGCGCCATGGCTTCCGGGTCAATATCGACTACGTCCTTTCCGAACTCCTTGCCGTATCGGATGACCGCCCTCCGGCAGAGGGGCGCAATATCCTCGACGTGCTTCCGCAATGGAGGCAGTTCGAATGAGACGACATTTAAGCGGAAATAGAGGTCTTCCCGAAAGCGTCCGTTAGCCACCGCTTTTTTGAGGTCGCAATTGGTCGCGGCGATGAGCCGAAAATCCACGGCGATATCATCCGTTCCCCCCAGGCGTCGAATCGTGCGTTCCTGAATCACCCGCAGCAGTTTGGCTTGCAGGGCCAGATCCAAGTCGCCGATTTCATCGAGAAACAAGCTTCCGCCTTCCGCCTTTTCGAGCAGCCCGATCTTTCGTTGGACCGCTCCGGTGAACGCGCCTCGTTCAAAGCCAAACAGCTCGCTTTCGAATAGCTCTCGCGGGAGGGCGGTGCAGTTGACATCGATAAAGGGGCCTGCCGCCCGCGCTCCGTTATGATGCAGGATACGAGCAAGATATTCCTTCCCCGTTCCTGTCTCGCCCAGGAGCAGCACCGAGGACTTCGGATTCGTGGCGACATCCCGTACTTGGGCCAGGATCTGTTGCATGGCGGGACTATGGGCTTCCAGGCTGGATAACGCATAGTGGCTGCCCTGGTGCTCGGTCTCTACGGCGAGACGACGGCGGAGGCGTAAGAGATCGATCGCACGGTCGAGCACCGGTTCGATGGTGTCCAGATCGACGGTCTTGATGAGGAAATCATAGGCGCCGAGTTTCATGGTATCGACCGCGTCTTGCACAGTGCCATAGGCCGTGAGCAGGATGACCAGGGCATGGGGGGCCAGGGGACGAAGCTTTCTAAGGGTGTCCAGGCCGCTGAGGCCTGGCATCTTGAGGTCGAGCAGGATGAGATCGGGAATTTCTTGTGGCAGGGCAGCCAGCAGCGCGTCGCCCGACTCGAATCCGACAACCCGATGTTGTTTTCTTGTCAGTCGTTTGATGATCGCATTGCGAATAGCCGGTTCATCATCGGTCACAAAGATGGTCAGTTGCATACGTTATCCCTCGACGAATTGGAATTCTTGGCGGAGCGGGAGCCAGATTCTGACGCTCGTCCCTTTCCCGACTTCGCTGGTGATCTGGATGTCTCCCCCATGGCTCTCGATGATATTCCGGCAGATCGCCAGTCCCAGCCCCGTTCCGTGCTTCTTCCCTCTCGTGAAAAATGGTTCGAACACATGCGTGAGTGCCTCGTCGGGAATTCCGACGCCGTGATCCGTGACTTTGATTACGATGCCTGCCTGTTGGCCGCGCGGGAGTTCCACGGCAGTTAGGTCAATGGCGGTTCCATTACGGGAGGCGTCAATCGCATTTTGAAAGACGTTCAAGAGTACTTGCTTGATTTGGTCGCGATCGGCCTGGAACCTGGCTAGGGTGGGAGGGAGCGCGCGTGCGACCGTCAGGCGCTTGGCGGTGAGGGTCGAGTCGAGTAACTTGATGGCTTCGTTGAGCAGGTCATCCAAGGGGCAGAGCTCCGGTGCGAGTTCCCGCGGGCGGGCATAGTCGACGATTTGATTGACGATGCGATCCAGCCGTTTGGTTTCTTTCAAGATCATTTCCAAATCAGCATGCCGCGGGTCCGATACGTCAAATTCGTCCAGGAGGAGAAATGCGTTGGCCCCGATCCCCACCAGCGGGTTCCTGATTTCATGGGCAATGCCGGCCGCGACCTGGCCGAGTGTCGCCAGGCGCTCGGCGCGACTGAGGCTGGTCTGCATCTGATCCAGCGCCGTGATATCGATATTGAATCCGATATACACGGGCGTGCGGGGCGTCCCTTGCTCGATGGGAATCCGGCGACTCAATACCTTCCGCACCGAGCCGTTCTCATGAAGAAATCGAAAGACCGTTTCGTAGGGGAGGATGGTCTCCACGGCTTGAGCAAACTCGGACAGAACCCGTTCGCGATCTTCCGGATGAATCCATTGGCGAAACGTGTCCGGGTCGGTGACGTGATCCGGGTCAAGTCCCGCGAGGGTTTGGTTATAGCGATTGCTGAAGGTGATTTTCGTGCCGCTGGTCGTGAAAATGCCGAAAGGGGCGTTGTCCACCAGCCCACGGTATTTCGACTCCGATGCGGAGAGATTATCATTAAGTACGCGGAGCGCCGCTTCCGAACGTGCGACCTGTTCGAGATGACTCTGGATCTGCACGCCCATTTGGTGCATTACCCTGGTTAGGTAGCCGATCTCGTCTTTTCGCTCAAGCGCAGGGATGCTGGAGAGAGCCCAGGTTGGCGAGGATCCGACCGCTTTGGCTTGGATCTCAGCCCCGAAGTAGTCCCCCATCTCGATGAGATGATGAACCGCATTGAAACTTGTCTCCAGTCCCTCTACGTCTTGCTTGATCGTTTCCATAGCGGCCCGCGCTTTCCCGGTCGGCGCCTTAGCTATTAGCTCCTTCACCGACGCCACGACCTGCCCGGCCTCTTGTTCCGTGGCGAGAACTGCCGTCTTGGCAGACTCTTTGCCTTGAGCAGCCTTGACCGCTACGCGCCCGCCGGATTCGACGACATTACGCAGCATCTTGTCCGCATCCGTGTAGGACCGGAAAATAGGGAGAACGTTCTCTTGTTTGGTCAATTCGTTCTTTGCGAAAGAAAATTGCTGTTCGAGCGCGGTGAAGTCATTTTTCGCGTAGTCTGCAGCACCGGCAGCCTTGGCAACATCCAAGGCTTGCTGTGCAGCTCCCAATTGCTCGGTGGGAGGCTGTGCGCATCCGAGCAAGAGGAGAATAGCCGTACTAGCCATTCCAACAACCATTCTTTGTGAAAACATCCCTCGCATGATGATCTTCTCCCTCTCCGACCGATTGGTAGTGACAGAAATAGTAACAATGCATGGGGAGTGCCACAGAACGAATGGGCGCCTAGATGGATTCGCGATGAGGAATATCGAGGGCTTACCACATAGGCGAACAGAGCCATGCCGATGGTGTGGCAGCTACTGAAGATCTCTCTGCATTATTTGCAGATCAAGGCTTTTCGCACGGTGTGGCCATTGCAGTTCTTGCAGCAACGCGATGCGATCAAGCGCCTGACGGCTATCAGGCGCTCTGATTAGCACAAGATTTTCAATTGAATTTCTGAGAGAGATAGAAAGGGGCGCAGAGGAGTGGCGGAGCAATTAGTTCTGAAGACTGTAGCCTTGATCTTGTACGGGCACCGTCAGGACTGGCCTGAGTACTCTCACGAATTGGACTGCAAAATCTGTCAGATTTATTGCCGGCATCGAACCACCCCTGCTTGAGCTTTCAGGCTGTCGGGGGGCACAGACCAGAACCGCGCTCCAATGGCACAAGACTTCCCCTGGGTGATCGAGTTCTTCCAGTAACGAGGCGAGCGCACAGCGAGCCAGGGTATCTGTAGGGCAGTCCCTCAACCGCGTCTGCAGCAGAATCACCCACGTCATGGATGAAGTGGTCGACTCGAACCGAGTGGCCAGAATCGGCTGGGATGATGATGTGTCGCTGTTCATTGCTTTACTCGTCCCCCTCCGTTTGTCAGCTTCCTCTTTCAAGATCCCGCCATTTTTGTGTAGGTTATCTCCGCTCCCGCATATGAGAACCAATGCAGGGAGAATGCCGGGGATGGCCCACTCAGTAGTGCCGAGTGGGCTCGAAAGAAATTACGGACATACGGTGCTGTTGCAGATGGACAATGCCTCCCATCCTCTGATGGCCTATCGGTTGCTGCAAAAATTGCAGATCGCGCGTCCTTAGTCCCTGATACCGTACTCTTTAATCTTATATTGGAGGGCCCGGAGACTGATACCCAACAGCTTGGCCGCCTTCTCTCGATGATTCGTGATTTCTGTTAACGTTCGCTGAATCACCTCTCGCTCAAGTTGATCCAGCGAGGTTCCCAGCGTTACCACCATCGTCCGCGCGTCCTCCTTGCCGGCCTGGATTTCCTCCGGTAAATGTTCCGGCTGGATTATCAGGTCTTTTACCGTAACCACCAACCGCTCCATGAGGTTCCGGAGCTGGCGAATGTTTCCGGGCCACCCATACAACCGCAAGAGCCGCATGGCCTCCCGTGACACGTCTTTTGGCTCACGGTGATGTTGAGCCGCGCACTCGGCAAGAAACCGGTCTACCAGCAGGGGAATATCGTCCGCTCGATCACGGAGCGGCGGGAGGCGAATGGGCACGACATTGAGTCGGTAGTAGAGGTCTTCCCGAAAGTCTCCTTGTTTGACCGCTTCTTCAAGATTGCGATTGGTAGCGGCGATGATCCTGGTATCAACTGTGATCAACTTCGTTCCGCCCAGGCGCCTGAATTCCTTCGTCTCCAACACGCGCAGGAAATCGACTTGCGACTTGAGCGACAGTTCACCCACCTCATCCAGTAACAGTGTGCCGCCGTCGGCTAGTTCGAGCCGCCCCATCTTGGTCGCCATGGCGCCGGTAAACGCGCCTTTTTCATAGCCGAACAATTCGCTTTCGAAGAGATTGTCCGGCAGGGCACCGCAATTCATTGTAATGAACGGGCCGTCGGCTCTGGAGCTCTTATGGTGGATCGCCCGGGAAACGAGTTCCTTACCGGTCCCACTTTCGCCCGTGAGCAGCACCGTGACATCGCTGTCCGCCACCATCTCTACCAAACTGTAGACCCGCTGCATGGGCGCACTCTCGCCGACCATGTGATCGAAGCGCGTCCTGGTTTCAAGGCGGTCTCGGAGCTGCTTGTTCTCGGTCGTTAACGCGTGGCGCTCCAGCGCCTTGTCCACCACGATGGGAAACCGTTCGCGATCGATGGGCTTGGTGAGATAGTCGTAAGCGCCACAACGCATCGCTTCGACCGCTGTATCGATGGACCCGTAGGCGGTCATCACCACGACTTCCGTATCAGGCCATGTGTCTTTGAGCCTACAGAGAAACTCCATGCCCCCGATTCCCGGCATCCGCAGGTCGGTGATGACCAAGTCGGCGTGGGCCGCTTCCAGTTGCGCCAACCCCTCCTCTGCCGTGGCCACTCCGCGCACCTGGTGGCCTTTTTTCTCGAGCATCGTGACCAAGGCCCCGCGGATATTGATCTCATCATCCACGACGAGGATGCGTGCTGGTGGCTTCATGAGGGCACCGCCGCGGATTGCGCCGTTTCGACTGCGACAGGGAACGTCAGCACCGCGGTAGTGCCACTCCCCGGTGTGCTGGATACTTGGATGGTGCCACCATGATCTTCCATGATGCGATAGGCGATGGCGAGCCCCAGACCGGTTCCGCTGGACTTCGTCGTATAGAACGGTTCAAACACCCGCGCGAGCTCCTCTTTCTTGATGCCGATTCCCGTGTCCTGCACCGACACGATGAGCCAGCGCGTGCCATTGGCATGACGGGCTTCGGCTGCGACGTGGCAAAGCCCGCCGGTTGGCATGGCATGAAACGCATTGACGACAATATTCACCAGGACCTGACTGATGGCCGTCTCGTCGCCCAGGCCGCGCTACCTCCGCTACCGCCTGTTCGAGCTGGATCTTCCGCTCCTCCGCCTCGAATTGCATCAACGCCATGATGTGCCCGATCAGGGCGGAGACGTTCACTTCGTGGAGGTCAACTGACCCGGGGCGAGCGAACTTCATGAAATTATCGAGAATGACCGAGAGCCGGCGACATTCTGCGTTTAAAACCTGGAGATACCGCGCTCCTTGTTCCGGCAGGGAGGCGCGCTCCAGGAGTTCTTCTTCCAAAAGGTGGAGATTCAAGTCCATGGCACTCAGGGGATTCCGCAACTCGTGGGCGACTCCCGCCGACAACGTATGTAAGGCGGCCAGCTTATCCGCGACGCGGACTCGTTGCTCGAGTGCAAGCCAGTCCGTCACATCCTGGGCCTGCAGGATGACGCCGGCTGGTTCTGCATCGTCCCCTGCGAGCTCGGCCGTGCTCACTCGAATGGTGTGAGGGCTTCGATCCTGGCTCTCGTAGGGCAAATCTTTCTGGCTCACATGCTGGTGATGCCTGAGTGCCCCTTCAAGTACCGCTCGGATAGTCTCTCCCTCGGCAAAGACGAGCTCGTAAGAATTCCCGAGCAAATCCGTTGCCGATCGTTTCAGGACAGCCTCTGCCGTTGGATTGACTGCCGTGATCACGCCGCTGCGATTCACGGTAAGCACGCCGGTTGGAATGCTCTCAAGAATATTCCGTGCGAGCCCTTTCACTTCTTCGAGGGTTCGCCTGGTGCTGTCGTAGTGGAGGAAGGTGATGGCCGCCGCGATCCCGACCGCACTCACCAGAAACACCAGCAAGGTGACGACGGTCAAATCGTGGCGCGACGGCCACAGCGCGGGGAACAGTTCGGTCGGAACGGTCTTGCCCTCTGTGATCCCCTGCAAGAGGAGCTTTTCCTGCTCCAGGCTAAAGAGTAAAATCACGGAGACGACCAAGGCCAGAATCAAGAGGACAGACGCGATCAGCCGATAGGGGATCCTTCGGAAGAGGGTGGCTTCTGGAATCGGTCTAAACATCGCGGCGTCACATAGAAAGATGAGAACGCGAACATGCTAACACGCGGAGTTGACGCTGTATACCGGACGCACTGAACTACAAAGCGGAATCATCCGCTGGACGGCATCATCCGATCGTGACCTGACGATCGACATATTCACCGATGGAAGGATCGTTCGTCACGAAGATTGCCGCCCAAGGTTCATCTTTCGAGCAGAGTCGTCGGAGCAGAATCTGCCGCAGGCTCGGCTCCATGTTGTGCAAGGTTCCATCGAAAATCAGCAACGGGGGGCGGGTTACGATTGCACGGGCCACTAGAATACGTAGGATTTGGCTCTTCGTATACCGCGTGTCACCTGTTTCAACCCGAGTTTCAAGTCCGTGGGGCATCCGGTCGATCTCGTCTCCCAGCTCAACGAAGCGGATGGCCCATCGGAGATCTTCAAAGCCAATCGATGTCCGTCCCAACGTCACGTTCTCTTCCAGCGTGCCCCCAAACAGGGTAGGGTGCGAGTCCAGCACGAGTCCGCGAGCTCCGTTGATATAATCAATGGCCACATCGCGGAGATCGACATTATTATAACGGACGACGCCGGAGGTTGGCCGATAGAGACCGGCGAGCACGAGAGCCAACGTCGACTTCTGTGTGCTGGATTGAACGAGCACTGCCAGTTTTTCCCCTGGAGCGACTTCACCATTGACATGCTCGAAGACGGGTGGTGAATGGGGATAGGCGAACGCCACTTCTTTGCATGTGAGATGGACGCCGCACAGGGCGGGATCCGGCAGATGGGTGCTGACTTCAACACTGAAGGCTTCGTGCTTGGGTAGGGAGAAGACGCGATCCAGTTCGCCCAGTGAACTTAGGATGTAGGTAAATGCATAGATCCGGCGGGTCACGGTGTCTAGATTCAGGAGCAAGGTCCCAACGATTACTTCGGCGGCCACAAATTGCCCGAGCGTGATTTGCGCAACCGACAGCAGCCAGCCCCCCAGGGCAATCATGCCGCTGTGACAGAGAGCCTCCCAGATGACAATGCTCCGGTACTGACGTTAGGTCAGAATGTTGGCACGTGCCCGCCGTGCGGCCAAATATTCGTCGAGCAGGCGGTCCGTCTTTCCGATTAAGAACGGTGCGCTGCGGCTGGCCTTGAAATGGAGCCGATTGTTGGCGATGTCCTGAATCCAGGTCATGACATCGTAATTCTTTTCTGAAACGGTCTTGGTGGCCATGACTCCGCCCTGGCCAGACGCGACGGCGACGAGCACGAACCCGCCGAGGAGGAAGACGTTGTAGAAGAGAAAATTCGGATGATAGAGAGCGAGGATGGTCATGCCTGTTAGACCTGACACCAGCACGTTGATCGTATCGACGAGGACGACGAGGACCGCTCGCGCCAGCAGCTCGGCCTCCACAAAACGAGAGGCCTGTTTGGGTAAGAACGCTTCTTGCCTGATGCGTGGCAGGTGTTCCGTCATCGCCAAAGCAATGCGAACATAGAGCCGTTGAAAGATCGTTTCCGTAGCGCTATTTTGAAGCACTCGAAAAAGGCCGATGAAGAGCAGTCCGACGAGCATGACCAAGGCGAAGGTCACGATCATGATCGGCTCAATGGCGTAGGCAAATGTATTGGTCAGCTCTTGAACGGTGAGCGGAATGATCAGCGAAAAGATGCCGATCGCGACGGCGTACGAGACGAGAATGGCGAGGACTCGTTTTTCTAGGCTCAGTAAGAGCCCAAGCCGGGCGAGATCGTTCATGAAGCCGCGGCCTGCCGATCCGTCGCGTGATGGTTGTGGTGGCGCGTGATTCATTGGGGTGACCTCTACGGTCTTGTTGGGTGGGGGGGCATTTCGCGACGGCGCTTCAGCCGGTCGCGGCAGTCCTGACAGAGTTTCTGCAACGTGAGATTGTCACACTGAAGTGTGGTCGAACGTCGGGCGCATTGGTCACAGATCATGAGCATGGCTCGCTGTTATTCGTGTAATGCTGGGAATGTATGTGGCACATGAGGAACCTCCATTCGTTGAACTCATCGGCGATGATATTGAATCTAGCTGTCCTCTTTCATGGGCCGCTCGGCTCGGCGTGCATCCTCCTCTCTCGACGGTCGACACCACAACGTTCACGAAGAAACTCATCACAAACCCGTCACTATCTTTGCGCAATCCTCTGTCTGGCCGACCCCTGTGCAAAGATTGCAGAGGACTCCCTAGCCGGTGCGGACAGAGAAGCGATGCCAATGCCGGTTTCTGCTGACGTGGCGCGTTGAGACTTGCCGGCGGGCAATGCGGTACCATTTCATGCGGATCATGTCCCGCCACCTGTGAGCAATCTGATCGTTCGGGCCCTCGTGAGAATTCGCAAGCATTTCTCGATCACTTGCTCATCCCTCCCATTGGCCGCGAGCAGGAATAGGAGGTAATGGGAGAGTTCGAGACTGCGGGTTGGCGGGCGATAAGCCAGCGGAGCGTTGCCTCTTCCTCCGCAAGCCTGGATTCATACGACGGATTGAACGGGGGAACATGGGTGTGACCTCTGCCATGTCTCATCCCGTTTCATCCTCGCGCAGTAACGACCACGCCTGTAGCACTTGCACACGTTCCAGGCATTGCTCACAGAGCAAGAGCAGGCTCAGTTGGTCAAAGACGAGCCGAGGTTTGGAGCTTCCGCACCGTTCACAGAGATGATCGGGAGGTTCTACATCTATTTGTTCGAGTCCACTCATTGTAGGATTTCCTTGCTCGTGCACCCACCATTCGATTCGGTCGTCCCTCGTGCGCTTCTGCCCTTGCTCGATCACTCCATCGGTTCATCTCGTTGGCAGGGGGTACGTACCGTATCGCAGTGCGATTTAATAAGGAGAGCAACTCTCATGCCTTATCATTTCGGCTGCGCGATATAGTGGATTCGACAGAGGTTCGAGAAAGAAGTGTCGCTTTTTTACGTTGCGGGGTCACTCGCTTCTGAGTGATGAGTGCAAGTTTTGCATGCACTGGAATCTCTGTGTGACCATGCTGAGGAGACGCAAGGAGATGGGTAGCAGAATACAAACGGACCGCTCGTCGTCGTGCGAAAATTACACAAGATGGTTAATGTGGGACAGACTACTCCCAACGTTGGAGAGCTGCTCCTGAAAGCCACCGCGACTAACTCAATGACCTGGTCCAGGCGCAATTACCATTTTACTCCTGCCACCACAAACGGTAAGGAAGTGGCAGCCACTCGCGCCGGGGTCAAAGGCGACTCGTGCCTTCTTGCCTTCTCCAGGACTTTCTCCTCTGATCTTCGCCATGCCCCTGCAAACAAGAAAAATCGAAGAGCGTGCCAGAGAATCAGCGCGAATGAATCATTCATTACTGGAGTTCAGCGAGGGCTTGATGAAATGCGTAGAGAGGGGAGATCGGTTCATGGGGCACTCCAATTCTGACATGGAAAAGTTGCTGTCGCAAAAGGCAATAGCTCAGCACGGTGATGGGCTGAAACACTCAAGGGGGAATGAGTTGAAATTTAACCGGAGTGCCTAGCAGGCTGTTGACAAAGCCAGCCGATACTGTGATCGAGGTACTCAAAGGCTTGATATGCAGCAGTGGCATGATTTGCCTCTTCGCTGGCTGCGGCCTTGCTGGACGGCCATTTTGAGCGGTTTGCGCAGGACTCAGCATAGGTCCGTGATGGTCTAGCCGCTCACGGTTTCACGGTCCGCAAATAGTTTGTCAATAGACTGCTAGCGAACCTTTCAGGGTGCGGTTCGAAATGGGAAGGGAGGCACGTTCTCCAGGAGAACGTGCCCCAACCAACAGCGAGCTCGCCTTTTCCAGCAGTGTCTCGGCGAATTGCTTAATGGCGTTCTAAAGCAGATGCTCAGGTTAGGGCTGCTGCCTGAGCAGGGCCCGTGCGATCCGGCTCTGGTATCCTCAGTGATCTTGCTTGTGGACGAGCGGATCGATTTCTTTTTTCGTTTCTTCGGTCACGTTATAGCGGGTGTAGGCATGATCCAGCACCTCGTTAGCGTAGAGCCGTCCGGTCGGGGCCGGGACTGCGATATTGGCCTGCACGGCTCCCTTTGGGCCGACGGTGACAGTTTGCTCGGTTGCCGTACGAATATAGGGATGCCAGACGACTAATTTATAGGTGCCAGGCGGCACATCGGTCATGGTGAACCGGCCCTGTTCGTCCGTTTTGGCGAAGTACGGATTCGTGATGGCCACGCCCCAGCTCTCCATGTAGGCGTGGAAGCCGCATTGCATGACGAAGATCCGGCGGCCTTTGCTGAGGTTGACCAATTGCTTCATCGGCGGGCCGGCCATGTGTTTGTGGTACAGCCCGGCATCGCTGCGATCCTTCAAGTTGCGCGGGTGTGCCGGATTCATGGGCAGGGGCACGTTGAACAGGACGCGCGCCCCTAAATTCGACGTTTCATAGGCCTGAATGTCGTGCATGACGGGGTCCATGTTGACCACCGTCACCGTTTGATCGTCCCGCACGATAGTCGTGAAGGGCTCAAAGAGGCAGTCTTTGGCTTCGATTTGCGGCACGCTTTTTTCCACAAAGGGTTTGCCTTTGTCGATTCCCTCCAGATAGACCACGACGTCGCGGAATTCGCCAGCCGGTCCGACCTGAAACGGTTGCAGGATGCGCCAGCCCTGCCCATCGGAAATACGTCCGCAATAGAATTGGTCCGGCAGGGTCGTGAGATTGTAGCCCTTCGGCTTGGGAACCTGGCCGTCGAGGGTCACGGTGCCTGTGATATTGCCTCCGTCCGTCACGGTGATTTCTTCATAGGCCCAAGCCGGATTACCAAAGCCGGCTGCGGCAATGATCAGTGCTGCAAGTATGGAACGCATTGAATCCTCCTGGTTCTCCATCAGGGCCTCCGCATGAGTCCCTCTGTGTGATGTGTCGCGGGTGATGGGCGGGGCGTCCGATCGGGCGCCGATAGGGGGTTATTCCCCGATCCCTCTCACGGCCATGGTCGATAGCAGAATAACATAATTCCCCCGGTAAAGAGGAGCCTCCGTAATCTCCTGTTAAAAGCGCCAGAAGAAAGAGAGTTGCACCCGGTGGTTCTCCGCATTGGCCCCGTCAGCATAGGTGGTCCTGACCCAGTTCGTCATCAGCGCGGCTCGGATTTCTTGGGTAAAGTCGTGAAAGACATAGGCATAGTACGTAGAGTCTCGGAGATAGATGCTCTGTGACGTTCGCAAGGCTCCGCCGCAGAACTCCGTACTTACCGTGCAGGTCATTTCAGCGGCGTTGGAGGAGTAGATGGTGCCATAGCCTCCTCCGATCCAGGTCTTTCCCTGGTCCGGGAGATAGTACGTGGCATGGACCATCATTGAGGTGGTGCGAATCGCTTCGAACTTGCCGGTTTGACTGCTCACGGCTGCGAGGCCGGCATCGATGTTGGTCTGGCCGAAAGCCTGTCCGCCAAAGCCGCTGTTCGAGGTTGAGTTTCCGCACACTGGATTGCAGACGCCCCAACTCAACCCGTTAAACATATCCGCGATTCCTGCGCCTGTGACACCCTCCATCACGATGTGCGCTGTATGGCCGATCTCGCCATCCCGAGATGGAAGAACTGGAATAAACAGACTGGAGGAAAGTCCCCAGCCTGGGACATAGGTCTGACTGTTGAGCTTGGATTGCCCTCCGGAATTCGCTTCGAGTCTCCGTCCGACTCCGCTGATTTGGAGGCTTAGCGGTTTGAGCGAGATATCGCCTGTCGAGGAACCGGTATAGGGCGCGAGCCAACCGTGATGGGCGAGCTGGATGCCCGCCACAAAGGAGGGGAGGCCGGCATCGGGCTGCGGCGGTCGTTCCACGGAGAAGACGGGAGTTAGGGACAGGGTATCCGTCAGCGGGAGTTGCTTGGATAGGCTGGCCTGGATCCAGCGATTAAACATATTCGCGGGAGTCGCCGCGACCGACACTTGTCCGCGCGAATATTCAGACATAAATCCAAACTTCGACCAGTCCTGCCCAATCTTTACATCGACAGCCGGACTTTCCACCTGGAAATACATTTGAAAGATGCGTGCATCTGGACTGGTCCGCAACGTCAGGTTGGACGTGCCCGGGGTGCCAATCGCCGGTTCGTTTCCTAGAAAATCGATGGCTCCGTAAAAGCGGCTTTTAATGCCACCCCGCTCAGGGGCTCGCACGTCGAGCGTGATTCGACTGTTCCGCGGACTGGTTTGAAGCAGTCTGTTGGCTCCGCCCAGCGTATTGCTTCGTAGGACCGGACGATTGCCGATGATCTCCTCAAAGCTTCGCGTATTGTCCCCGATGAAATCGATTTCGGCGAAGCCTCCCAGTTCGACCTGCAGCCCGTTCTTCGTGATTGCAGTTGCCTGCTTCACTCGCTGTTCCTCTTCGACCTTTGCCCGTTGTTCTTCTGCGACGGCTTGGTCGTATTCCTGTTGAGTGATGAGGCCTTTGTTGAGGAGGAGCAGCAGGGCGCGGTGGTCGCTTGCCCCTGCGAGACTTGGTTGCGTGAACATGAGCGCGAGGAGCAGAACAGCCGCTCCCGCGAGGGCCTGTCTCGCAGTGATTCGATCCCGATACACGACCGTCATCAGTTCCTCCTCCGGCGACTTGCGGTTGAGGTGAGTGCGGAGGCTTCTAGCAAGGACAATGCCGCCTGAGAATGCCGGAGTGGAGAGGAGAATCGTGTAGTCGATGAAGAGTTACACGGGGAATCGAGCGGATTCGCACGGCCCGCACCGCGCGAAGAGGCGAGAGATAGAGGCGCGCAGGGGCTGTGCCGCGTGCGACGTGCCGCAGGATATTCTTCTTTAGCTACTGCAGTCGCGCAGTTACGTGTGGGCCGTACGAAGCACTGAATCCTGGCCAGGACGGACTGATTTTTGCAGAGTTATCGAGAGGAATTCTGGTGATGTAGGTCGGAACTAAGGATGGTTTGGCTCTATGACTTCAGTCGTAACGCAAGACATTGAGTCCGCTGTCCATCGCTTTGTGTCGCAGCATCACCGAGTGCCCTTCACCGTGCTCGCGCACGCCTTCCTCCAATGTACATGGCAGATGCTGTTTCAGGTGTTGCACCTTCTTCAGGAAAAATACTTCGTGGCGCTGGCTCCTATTTTGTGGGATTACGAGATCCGTGCGCGGAAAAAATCGCGCGAATCGAGGGAAGATCCACCTGAACGATCAGCGTGGCTCATATGACTGGAGAGAACCGGCGGCGTAGACCGTCGAAACAGGCGCGGGCAGACGAGCAACATCGACGGAGAGGCGGTTATGCACTGTGCACGATGTAAGGGGTGGGTGATGCCGGAGCAGCTTTCAGGTCCCCATGGCACGACCAAACAACTCGACGCTGTGCGCTGTTTGAATTGCGGCAATATTGAGGATGCCACGATCCTATCCAATCGGGATCAGTCTGTGCGTCATTTGTCATCAAGCGCGCCGCACGGTCCGTGGCAGGCTGTTCCCTTGGTCGCTAGGTCGATTCTGCATGGGAGGCTTTGCGAGAATCCTGACATGATGTGTGACTAGACGTGTATTCCCCAGTACGTAGCTTCATCGAAAGGGCCGGCAGAAATAATCTCCAGGCCGTAACGGAGGTCATCATGTGTCCAGCCGGTTATGGACACATGATGACTGGTTGTCGACGACGATGCGAGTGTCCGATTACTGCTGTCGGACCTCCTTACCTATGAAGGGTACAATGTGTTTGAAGCCAGTGATGGGCTTGACGCCTGTCATGAATTAGAGAAGCGGCACTTTGATCTGGTGATTTCCGATTACCACATGCCCAGGTTTGACGGGTTGCAATTGCTGGCAAGGTGCCGGACTGTCTGGCCAGAGACGGCGGTGATCATCGCGTCAGGGGAGAGCTCGGCCTGGCCCGAGCTGGCACTTAGTGGAGGAGCCCAGGCCTGTGTGAAGAAGCCATGGGAGCGGGCGACCTTGATCAGCGAAGTTCGTCGGGCAATCGAACAGGTGTCAGTGAGAACGGCGTCTGATTAGATGCGCGCCTTGCTCAGCGGAGGCTTAAGGGGGCTGTGACCGTGATGGCTCCTGCCAGGTCTCCCTCGCGATGTCCTTCCTTGGGGTAGCCGGAAATATCCAGGTCGCCTTTCGGCTCACCGTGGCAGGTTAAGCAGGCCGGAACGTAATAGATCGGCATCACGACCCGTAATGTCTGGCCCTGATCGGTGAGTTCGCTGACATAGGCTTCGGCTCGCGGGCGGCCTGACAGCCATTTCAGCACCGAGGCTTCATAGTCGTCCGGTTCGTTCTTCGGATTGCGAGGCCCCAGCGTCGTTTGTTTCAGTCTGACTCGCGATTGTTTGGAGAACCGCGCGGAAGCCTGGCTGCCGTAGGTCGCCGGGATAAAGTTCTTGTACCCGATCCCCCGTTGATTGATCACGACCTGGGCATCACGCACCACGTCCTTGCTGGCCAGCACGAAGGCCGGCAGCAATTCTTTGGCCAAGGGAGGCACCGCGAGAGAGGCAGGCGTACTCTGGAGCTTGGAGAGATCGATGCCGGTCTGTTGGCGGAACTCGTGAATGAGTTGTTGCTCGAACACTTCTGGCGTGAATCCCTTGTCTCCCTTGTGCGGATCGTCGATTAGAAGCTGGTTCTGCTCGATGACCAATCGGCCTGCCTTGAGCAGTTTGGCCAAGAGCCTGGCCGTTTCCTCCCCCTCTGCACGATCGACGGCCCAGCTTGGGCTCGGGGCGACTGTTCCGATGGCGAGGATCGTGAGGATTCCCACCAGTGCGGCATACCCTGTGAATTTCATTGCGGCCTCCTCTCGTTCATCGTGAGCGGTGATCAATCAGCCGGCATTGGCCTTGATCGTAATGCTGGGGCATTTTCTCTGCGGCAAAGGGAAGCCCTTCCATGGCGGCCCGGCGTGGATAGGCATAGGTCTCTTCCAGCCAGCGCCGCCGCATGTCCGTGAGTGTGCCTGATTCGTCGAGCCGGAACAGCAGATCGTTCAAGAACCGCCGCAACCGATAGCTTTCCTCATCCGTTACGATGGCGTATTGTTCGTGGGTCAGGAACAGCGGCTTTCCGTTCTCCAACGTGATGAGTTGCCAGTCCTTGCGGACCCGCCTGACGGTATAATCGAGGACCGGCTGTTTCCCCAGGATGACGTCGATCGGCGGGTTCTGGGACTCGAAGGTGGCCGGGAGGGAATCGCAGAGGACCAGCCTGATGCCTGTCAGGTTGGCCTCCGCATAGAATTGCGCGCTGGTCCCTTCTTGAACCGCGATGGTCAAGCCGGAGAAGACGCTGGCCATGGCGTTCGCATCGGCCGTTTTCGTGGAGGATCGGTGGACAGATTCGCCGATTCGCTTGGCGGTGTCCGGTTGTCTGGTGATGCCGCCGATTCCCCCCTCATCGAAGTAGGGGTTTGAGTAGGCGAGGCCGATTCGTCCTTGCGCCGGCACATTGGCGCTGATGGAGGACACGAATAAGTCCAAGTTCCCCTCGGTCAGTTCGACAAAGAGGTTTCGGAAACGAATCAGCTGGAGCGTCGGAACGATGGGTTTTGTTCCGCCGCAGCGCCGCGACAGGGCCGCGCTGATTTCCCGCACGAGTTCGACGTCGAGGCCCGTCACGCGAAGGCCTTCGTCCGTATAGATGGCCGGGAAGACGAAGGGCTGGAACGGTTCAACCGCCATGCCGACGCGGACTTGACCTCGCGCGCAGATCGCATCGAGCTCGTTGGTCGCGATGGGATGCACCATCTGGACTCCATCGATGATCAGGCCGCAGCCGTGCACCGTCAATGCGATGAGCAGCAGTGACGCCCATTCAAGTAAGAGCCTGGTGCGCGGTCTTTGTGGCATGGTCAGAAGCGAATCCCTGTCGTAATCAGCCATTGTTGCGTCTGCCCCGCATTGCCCTGGAAATCGATTCCGTACTCCGTATATTGCACGCCCATGTCGAAGGAGATGCCCCGCGCGATGGGAAACCGGACACCGACTTGGCCTCCGATGAGGTGTCCTGGCCAGGTATTGCCGGGACCGGGAAAGGTCGCGCCTCCGAGCAGGCCCAGGTAGGGTACGGCCCGGTCTTCGAGGGGCCCGAAGAGGACATGCCGGATCGTGCGGCTGATCGGGGCGCCTTTGGGAAAATCCAGAATATCGATGAAGTTGTTCCAGCGAGGATTCAGATAGAGGGAGTTTTGATCCGTCGTAAAGGTCGGCGTGTGGTTGCTGTAGTACTAGTACATCGTGCGGACTTCGATGTCTCCATAGCGAAGCGCCGTGATCCCGGCTTGGACGCCAATCACGCGATTCTCGGGCGCGAAGGTCCGCTGGCTGAAGGTGACATCAAAGTTGAAGGGCCTGATCGGGAGCCATTCGAGCAGCGCGTCCTGCGCCAGGGCCGGCGACGCAAGCGGATAGGCCATCAGGCAGAGACCGATGATCGAGAGGGCGAGCAGGAGTTGATGGGGCCGACAGGGCTCCGCTGGGCGTCTGTATGGCATGTGGTGTGGCGTGAGTGATAAGCGGCCTGTGCCTACTTGGCCGGTAGGTCTGTTCTGTTGTGTCCAGGGGCTGTGATGCAGGATCGCATAATTTCGACCTGACATGAAAGGCCTGCGGCGATCGTCTTTTGAGTGATCGTGAGGAGATCTTGCGCGGAGATCTTCCCTGCCTCGACATCGATGAGCAGATGTTCCGGGACGCTGGCGCCATCTACGGCGAAGACTCCGTCTGTGCGGCGCAAGATCGTTTCGATCGTCTGTTGCGCCTCGCGGCAGGCTGGGCCTGTCAACATGAGGGCGATGCGTTCTT
>SXPO01000152.1 GCA_005793285.1 Nitrospiraceae bacterium | reverse complement strand
GACCATAGAAGATCGCATGGTCGAGGGATTCCCTCCGCCGCTTGGCCGCTTCGATGCATACTCGAAGCGACTCCTTCATTTTCTCCTGCCCGATATAGTCATCGAGCGTTTGAGGACGCAGGACATTCTCCAAGCCTCGCTCGTCATCCATCTCTCGATTCGTCATGAGTCGTTCTGTCATCGTGCCGCACGCAGGATTATTTGTTATATGGCCGCAAACCTACTGCTCATGCCCGCTTTGTCTGTGCGCAGAGTTACCCCCTTGCAAGCTCCTTGAGTCCTTCGCGAATCAGATTCTTCAGTACCACGGGACCGGTGGCTCCCTTCGTGACTCGCCTCAATGCTTCTTTGGCATCTTGCGGTCGATACCCCAAATTCACCAACGCGGACAACGCATCTTCAAAAGGACCGTCCAGTCCTGGCCCTTCAGATGCAGAGACCTGCGCCATAGCTGGTTGAATCTTGCCTACCTTGTCCTTGAGTTCAAGCGCGATACGGCTTGCGGACTTTTTCCCGATGCCTGGCACCGTCGAGAGCTTGTCGATGTCTTCGGCTTGGACTGCGCGAACGAGTTCCGTGACCGGCAAGCTAGACAGGGCGCTGAGCGCCAGCTTGGGACCAATGCCGGACACGGTCGTCAACAGCAAAAACAGCTCTTTTTCGCTGTGCGTGAGAAATCCAAACAGCTGGATGGCATCTTCCCGAAGATGCGTATGGATATTCAGCGCGGTGACTTCGTCAAGATTCGGAAGAGCGTAATAGGTACTCAGAGGGACATGCACTTCGTACCCGACCCCCTGCACATCCAGCGTGAGGTGGGTCGGCGCTTTGAATGCCAACCGCCCCGTGAGAAAGGCGATCATCTCGTCTCGTCACTCTGGTGGGAATGCGACGCCCGATCGGCGTCCCTGTCACCCTGCTGCGATAGCAACCTTCTCCATCACTTCGTCTGGGATATCAAAATTGGCATGGACTTTCTGAACATCATCGTGCTCATCCATGATTTCCATCAATTTGAGCATCTGTTCAGCAGGCTTTTCTTCCAGGCGAACGGTATTTTGCGGAATATATGTAATTTCAGCAAGCGTTGTTTCGATCTTCGCGTCTACGA
Source organism: Nitrospiraceae bacterium (assembly GCA_005793285.1). Classification (GTDB taxonomy): domain Bacteria; phylum Nitrospirota; class Nitrospiria; order Nitrospirales; family Nitrospiraceae; genus Nitrospira_D. The sequence continues at coordinate 4,445 of SXPO01000152.1, read as the reverse complement.
GCGTTTTTTTTACCGCTTCAAAATCGTGGGGGCCGGTGATGACCTCAAAACTCTTGGCGCCGACTTTGACGTCTTCTGCGCCGGCATCGAGCGCCAGAGAGAGGAGCGTATCCTCTTCGACCTTGCCCTTCTCGATTGTGACCAGGCCCTTCTTGTGAAACTGCCAGGCGACGGCGCCAGCCTCAGCCATGTTCCCGTGATTCTTAGTAAGCAGGCTACGTATTTCCGCGACCGTCCGATTCCGGTTGTCGCTGGTGATTTCCAGGAGAACCGCGGTCCCTCCTGGCCCATACCCTTCCAGTGTAAACTCTTCATAGGTGACGCCGGGCAATTCGCCCGTTCCCCGCTGAATGGCCTTCTTCAGCGTATCACCGGGCATATTCGCTTCTTTGGCCTTGGCAATGGCCAGCCGAAGACGTGGATTTCCATCCGGATCGCCGCCTGAGCGGGCCGCGATCGTGACCTCGCGAATAATTCTCGTGAAGATCTTTCCGCGCTTGACGTCCTGGGCCCCTTTGTGCCGCTTGATGGTCGCCCAATGGCTATGCCCGCCCATATATCCCTCCTCAATGCCAGTCTGTCTGTTCAGCCAGCTAAGGATAACGACGAATCGGATTCACCTATGGATGTAGACCTAGCACAGGCCTCAGAAAGGTGTCAATTACGCAAGATCCCGGCAACGCCCGCCTATTCGAAAGCACAAGAAATGGCAAGGCCCATCCAGACGGCCGGATGGGCCTTGCCATGATCTGCTATGAATCCGTTCCTTACATGAACTTCAGAAACTTGTCTTTGGCTTCATCCATCACCTGAGCGGTGATCGTCGACAGCCCTCGTTCCTTGGCCAGCCGTTCCACCTCTTTTCGAGCCATGGGACGGATGAAGTCCGGAATATTTTCCAGACGCTGTTCCGCTTCGCGTGACCAGGTCATGCCGTCTGGCGAATCATTCTTCGAATCATCCATGACTTGCAGCGTGATGGTCTTGAATCCCTGTTTGCGCGCGTAGGTCTCCACGCTGCTCTGCACCATCGGTTTCACGAAGGCCGGAAGCCGGTCGAGTTTCTCCTTGGCATCGGGCGACCAGGCGAATTCAGACACCGTAGATCCGCTGTTCGCGGGCTTGCCGCCGGTCGTCAGCCCCATCTCTGCCACCATGGCGGAGAACGGGCAACCGCTCGCTTTTTCAGGCGCTTTGGCAGGCGACGCAGCGGCGGCGACCGGTTGCCCGCCCTGAATCTTTTCGTTGAGGTAGGCGCCCATCTGACCGGCGCCGGCCAAGGCTTCATCCTTCAACGTCCCACGGGTCATCTCGAACGGCTCGGCCTCAACAGTGCGCCCCCCCAGCTTCACTCCGAGGGAACTGACCATTTGGGTTTCACCAGGATTCGTCACCATGGAGAACTTGGCATTGCAAGACGGACAACCGAAAAACACGCCGAGAGTGCCCTCCCCAGGCTTTTCCACCTTCTCGAAGTTCATGTAGGTTTCACAGTTGAGGCATACGAATTTCATGGTTCTCCTCTTCAGTGCGTCGCGTCACAATTGTTCGGCAAGCACCTTCTTATAGTCAAGTAACGTTCTGATGCGCCCAGCTATTTCCCGGTATCGCTGAATTGTCGAATACGTGTCGTCGAGTAACGGTTCCCCCTTGTCGAAAGTACGCGCAAGTTTCCGGTCAAAGGGAATGCGCCCGAGCAGCGGCACATCCAGCATCTCACACATCGCCTCGGTATTGCCTTCGAACAACTCATTCACTTCCCCACAAGCAGGGCAGCGATACTCGCTCATATTTTCGACAATGCCCATGACCTTGATACCGATGTCGCGGGCATAGGTCACCGACTTCTGCACCACATCCGATGCCACTTCTGATGGCGTCGTCACGACAATCGCTCCTGCCAGGTCAGGAATAAACCCGGCAATGACCGGCGGCTTGTCCGCTGCGGCCCCCGGAGGAAGATCAACCAGCAGATAATCGAGCTCACCCCAGACGACATCGGCCAGAAACTCTCGGATGACGTTCATTTCCATCAACCCTAACCAGACAGGGCTGACATCCATCGGCCCTTTCCAGCGGACGGGGGAGGTATCGGCCAGGAAGAAATCCATCGAAGCGACCTTGACCCCAAGTGGTCCCACAGGAGGCGTGGCTCCTTCTGCTGTCATCGTCAATGATTGGCCATGAAGTCCCAGCATACGCGGCACACAGGGACCGTTCAGGTCGACGTCGAGCAAACCCACTTTGGCGCCTTGACGAGCAAAGGCCAGCGCGAGGTTGACGGTGGTCATGCTTTTGCCGACACCGCCCTTCCCGCTCATGACCACGAGCTTGTGCTTGATACCCGCCATCCGTGCATGGACCTGCTTGGTCTGCTCGGTCATCTGTTGAATGACCTTTGCATCGTCCGAATATTTCAATTTCCCAAGGATAGCTTTCAGGTCCTTTTGAGGCGCCATATCCCGACCGTTTAAGATTGTCTAAAATTGCAAGGAGGGTACGCTATCACAGGGATTTTCGATGAGTCAAACCACCGGTGAGGACTACCCTCTGACCAATGCAGAATATCACCGACTCCCCAAATCGAATGAGGATACCGGCTAAATCGAATACTGGAATGTCGGTTTCGCGCCGATGGCTTGCGCCAGTACGCCCCGCCGCTTCAGTTCGTCCATGACTCGCTTGACCGCCAGATCGACATCCATTGGACCGCTCAACACCACGTCGGTGTTCGGAGGAGGCTCCTCGTCGGTCTTGCTCATATGGACGGCCACCACCGGCGCCGGATGGACAAGCGTTCGAATCGGCTGCACGGCATCCCGGTAGGCCAGCCCAAATGGATTCGTGGTAGAGACGACGATCAGTCCCGTATCGATCAGCAACCGCGCAACTTCGCCATACCGGCGGGCCATCTCCGCCGTCTGGCCCCGTTCTTCTTCGCTCAAATCGGCATCGAGACCGCGGCGCAGGTTTTCGCCATCCAAGAGGTAGGCATGGCGCCCATCCGCCACGAGACGCCCTTCCAGCTTTCTCGCCAAGAACGATTTGCCGGTATGCCGCCCCCCGGTAAACAACACCACCGCCGCCCGATGGCCATACTGTTTGGTGCGATCTTCGATGCCGACCTCGCCTTTCACCCAGGCGAAGTCCCGGCGCCGTGCTTCTTCCCGCAAAAACTCCTGCTCATCATGCACCAGTTCCGTAACGATGCCGCCCCCGGCAATATCATACTCGTCGACCAGGACAAACCGGCCGGTGGCCTCAAACGACGACGAGAGGTCAAAAGCCAGCGGCATCTTCGTGCGCACGGTCAACTCCGCCACTTGGTTTTTGCCGACCGTATTGCTGCCCTGCTGTTGGGCTAAATCCATCGTATCGATGATGCGATGGATGGACACCACTTCGCAGTCCACCTCTTTGGTCGCGACGCGCAGCAGGTATTTGCGCCCCTTTTCAAGAGGCCTCTTCCCCAGCCAAAACACATTCGCGCGAAACGCCGTCGACACCGACGGCAGTTGTTCCTGGTGCGACGCGATTTCGCCGCGCTCCACGAAAATCTGCTCATCCAACGTGAGGCCGATCGACTGGCCCGCCTCGCCCATCATGGGCTGCGGCTCGACATTGAAGGCTTCGACAGACTTGACGTTGGCCCGCTTATTCGACGGCGAAAAGACGAGATGGTCCCCGACCTTCACGCGGCCCGCCGTAATGCGGCCGGTGATGATGCGCCGCGCATCGAACTTGTACACGTCCTGCACCGGCAGCCTGAGCGGCTGCTCCGACCGGGCCGCTTCTTTCTTGAACAGGCTCAACGTATCCAGCACCGTCGGACCGACGTACCAGGGCATCATGTCGCTGCGATTGGCGATGTTGTCGCCGAGCTTGGCGCTGACCGGAATGAACTGCGCCGGTACCGCCTTGAACTGCCCCAGGAATTCCCGATACTCTTTTTCGATCCCGCTGAAGACATCCTGCCGGTAGCCGACCAGATCCATCTTATTGACCACGACCGCGAATTGCCGGACACCCAACAATGACAGCAGATAGCCGTGCTTCTTCGACTGTTCTTTCACGCCTTCCAGCGCATCGATCAGCAAAATCGCCGCTTCGGCGCGCGCGGCGCCGGAGATCATATTTTTGAGAAATTCCTTGTGACCCGGCGCATCGATGATGATGTACTGCCGTCCTTTCCAGATGAAGAACGTGCGAGCCGTATCGATCGTGATCCCCTGCTCCTGCTCTTCCAGGAACGCATCGAACAGAAACGCATACTCGAATTCTTTTCCTTGCTGCCGGCAAATCGCCTGCACCTTTTCAAGCTTGCCGTCCGGCAGCGAGCCGGTATCGGCATAGAGCCGCCCCAGCAACGTAGACTTGCCGTGATCTACATGGCCCACGATCACGATGTTCAGACTCTCAGAAGGTTTGCTGACCACCATATTCAT
>SXPO01000151.1 GCA_005793285.1 Nitrospiraceae bacterium | reverse complement strand
TGTTGCCTGCGGCTGACAGCTCTTTGAGAATTCCCGCAAGCAGGTCCGTATCCCGCGCGTGGAGCCCGATCGTGGGTTCATCAAGCACGTAGAGGGCGCCGACTAGTCTGGCGCCGAGTTGGTTCGCCAGCGATACCCGTTGCGCTTCGCCTCCCGAGAGCGTTTTAGTCTGCCGGGCGAGCGTGAGATAGCTCAGGCCGACGCGCAGCAGAAACCCCAGTTTGGCCTTCAGCTGCCGCAAGATATCCGCGGCGATGTTTCGTTCAAACGGCGGCAAGGTCAATGAGTCGAGCCAGGAGCCGAGAGCCTCGATCGTCCATTCCGTGACGTCATGAATGTCTTTCCCCGCGATCTTCACGAAGCGCGCGCCAGGCCTCAAACGGCTTCCGTGGCAGCCGGGACAATCGAACGGCGTGCGGTAGCGGCTGAGCATCACGCGCACATGCAGCTTGTACCGTTTGGCTTCCAGATATTCGAAGAACTCGTCAATGCCCTCGAATGACTTGTCACCTTTCCAGAGCGCTTGCTGTGTCTCCTTGGGCAGCAGCCTGAACGGGGCTGTGATGTTTACGCCTTGCCGCTTCATAGCCAGCAGCATCCGTTTCTGCCACCAGTCCGCGCTGGGTTTGCTCCAGGGTTCGATGGCGCCCTGCGCAAGTGACTTGTCGTGGTCGGGAATGACCAGCTCCGGGTCGTAGTGCAGCACGTTGCCGAAGCCCTTGCAGTCGGGGCAGGCGCCGAGCGGATGGTTGAATGAAAAGAGCACCGGTCTGAGGGTCTCAAACGTCCTGCCACATTGCTGGCAGAGGAACGACGTGCTGTATTTCTGAAGTCCCTGGCCGATCACGTCGACGGCGCAACTGCCGTCACCTTCACGGAACGCGGTTTCCACCGCTTCCACCAGGCGTGATCGATTGTCTGTGCCGATCACCAGCCGGTCGAGCACGACATGCAGGATCGACTGTCCCTGCAGTGCCGTCGCTGTGGTCTCATGGAGATCGAGGATGTCACCGGCTGTCTTGATCCGGGTGAACCCGCGGGTCAAGAGCGATTGCACAAAAAGAGGCGTTTGTTTCGGCGAGGGGGCTGCGACGGGAAAGAGGACCATGGCCCGCGCGCCGGGAAAGCGAAGCAGGAGATCGTCGGCGACAGCGTCCGGCTGAAAGGTGCGCGCTTCTTGGCGGCAATCGGGGCATGTCGGTTTGCCGATCTTGGCAAAGAGGAGGCGCAGCAGGTCGGCAATTTCTGTCGTGGTGCCGACGGTTGAGCGGGCGGTGCGAACCTGGTTTTTTTGTTCGATTGCGATGGCGGGGCGCACGTTCTGGATGCGATCCACATCGGGGCGGGCGACCTTGTCGAGAAACATGCGGGCATAGGTCGAGAGGGACTCGACATAGCGCCATTGGCCTTCGGCAAAAATCGTGTCGAAGGCCAATGACGATTTTCCAGACCCGGATAGGCCGGTGATGGCAGTCACTCGATCATGGGGAATGCGGAGCGAGATGTTTTTCAGATTATTCTGCCGCGCGCCCTCGACGATTAAGTCCGAAGGCCGGTTATGAGGCAGAGGGGGAGAGTTCACCAGACAAGCTCCAGACTCGGTAAATGAACGATCCTAGCAGGCTCTTTTCCCTGCTTCAACGCGAAGCGGGAAAGTCACGGGGCCTGCGCTCGGTATCAGCGCAGCCAGAGCCGTACAGCACCGACACAGCTCATATACAGCGCGAGTGAGCCGACCATCGCCGGCCAGAAGCCGAAGCGGGGAACGCCAGCGATCATGGACAGGACATAGACGATCCAGGGCGGGACAAACCACAGCAGATTCTTGGCGTAACTGACGATCGCGTCGCTCCCTCCGTTCAGATACATCAGCACAAAAGTTGCGCCGGTAATAGCCGGAAAGGTGCTGGCAAAGGCGGCCAGAAACGATTTACCTTGCGAGCCAAGGTAGACCGAAATGCTGACGATCGTTCCGCCCAGCAAAAAGTACAGGGCATACTTCACCACGTCATTCACAGGACCTCCTTCTTTGTGAAACGTATCTCGTGCCGCGTATCTCGTATCTCGCAAACAAAACTACAGGCCCTCTTCTTCTGTCCTGTGCGTCACGCTCAGCCTCGCTGAGTCGGCGAAGCGGGCTTCATGAGATAAGCCTCACGCAATAGGCTAGATCGTCATTTTTACCGCACTATACATGATGAGGACTTCGACCGCATGCGCAACGATGGTGGTGTAGAGATTGCCTGTCCGCAGCCGGATCGTACCCCAAATCAGCCCATCCCATACGGCGATCCAGTGGAGGTGCTGAAACGGATGTACCATAAACGGATCGAAGGCAAAGAGCAGCGCCGTGGTGAGCAGGCCAGAGGTGAGAAGCGGCTCTCTATGTCGGATCTCGATAGGCGGGACTCCAGCGCAGCAAGTCTGCCCAGGATGAAACCTCGGAAGTTGAGTTCTACGAAGATCGCGATACTCCCAATCATCCAAGGGATCATGACAAACAGGGGGAGTAGGCCATGTGGGGTCTGTCGTAAGAAGGTGATGTCGTAACCGAGAAAGGGAAAGAGTGCGAGCATCACGCAGGTATTCAGGCTGCCGAGCACGAGGCCGGTTGCCAGTCCATGGCGCAGGCCGGTTCGTACGTTTGCCTGGTCGAGCCCAAGTCGAACCTGCGCGGCTGAATTGCGGGAAGCCCAGAGGAATAGCGCGGTATAGGCGAGCAGTTACGGAGCAAACTGAACAGAGGTTTGGGCTTGGAGTGATGCGGGAAGGGCGTAGTACGTGAGCGTTGCGGCAAGGGGCACGAGGGCAAGCGCCACTCCCCATTCCGACGCCGGAGTGTAAACGAGCCGATCCGGCTCTGGTGGCATCGTCCGTGGCTACTCCAATTGAAGATTGTACCGGTCCAGTGTGGTCGCTTTGTGCCGCGCAAGATTCGAGAGCGACTTGTTGTAATCGATAGTGGCGCGCAGTTCGTTTCCTCTGGCCGTGGCGAGATCGCGCTGGAAGTCGAGGACAAAGCGTGTCGTGCTCATGCCCACTTTCAGCCGTTCTTGCTCGGCCTGCAGCTGCTTCTCAGCCATGATCCTGGCCGACCTGGTCGTCTCGATACGCTTGAAATCGGTTTGGACCCGGCGCACTGCTTCACGCACGCCGATGATCACTTGCTGCCGGGCGCGAACGAGCGCGACCTCGGCATTCTGGACTTCCAGTTGGCGCTTGTTATAGGTGCTGATGGCCGCACGGTTGCCGAGAGGATAGCTCAAGACGAGTCCCGCGCCGTAGTTGTAAAAGTCGCCGCTGAAATTTCTGGTGAAGGCTTCACCGTAGTCACCGCCCAGCCCGGCCAGGCCCATCGTACCTTGGAGCGACAGGGTGGGCAGCATCTGGTTGCGGGCAAATTGCTGGTTGAGTTCCCCCGAATCGATGTTCTTCTTCGCTTGGATAATTTCCGGGCGCTGGTCAATGGCGATGTCGATGGTTTCCTGAAGACTGATGGGATCCAGGGAGGTGACAGGCATCTCGGTGGGCATGAGGCGCACATCCTGCCGGAGGTCTTCCTCGCCAGGATTCAAGAGCCGTCGCAGCTGATCTTCCTGGTCGCGAATGGCCTTTTCCGCCACCAACACCTGTTCGACACGCGAGGCCATAGCCGCTTCAGCTTGGAGCACATCCACAATGGACATGATGCCGGCCTTTGATTTGGCGCGGTTGGTCGCCAGCAATTCTTCCGCGGCTTTGAGGGCGGCCTGCGCGACTTTCAAGTTCTCGTTCGCAAAGACGACGTCCCAATAGGTCTGTTCCACCGAGGCGATCACGGTCAAGACGCGGTCTCGAAACACATGCTGTTCAATATCGGCGTTGTTCTGCGCGACCTTGATGAAGGTCTTGTTCACATCGATCCCGGCATTCCGGAGCAGCGGCTGGGTCAACGTCACTCCCAGTCCGCCCATCCAGGATGGATTGAACAGGAAGCCTCTCGCCACATCCTGGTTGACGTTGGTGCGGGACGGGCTGTAGTTCAGATTCACGCTTCCGCCGGTGATCAGGCTTTGTGTCGCATCCACGGTCACAGAATGATTGCGTTGATCAAACGTGGTGATGCTGTTGAGCGTACCGCCGGTTCCACCGAATACCGGCCGGTTGAGCGGGCTCGCGACACGGTTGTATTGGCCATTGATGCTGAACGTCGGATCGAATTTGGCCTGCTCGATGACGATGTCCGCCAGCCGGCTCTCCTTGGTGTGGCGGCTGATGCTGATATCCAGATTGTGCTGCAACGCGCGCAGCGCCGCATCAGCCAGCGAAAGAGTCTCGCGGCGTTCAGCCGGTGGTGGTTCGGTCGTATCCAGACTCCAGCCGTCGGTCGGGGCCGGGAGGATCCACAAACCGGCCAGCGCGATCGCGGTGCGACAGAGGCGACGTACTGAGGGAGTGAGATCCATGATTGACTCCTTTGATCGACAGCCAGAGTGTGAGCATACTATAATCTGCCGTGATGGATACTGTCATGAAATTTGTCTCTGCCCGTTCAGCCGCGCCGATGCTATGGGGTTTTGCGGTGCTGCTGATTGCGGTAGGGGCTGTCGAATCGCCCGCCTGGGCTCAGAGCCTGTCGGGCGTTCGGGGATTCAATGGTGGCGTGGCGCCGCTGGTCAGATTTCCCGGGGGGAGTCTCTATATCGACAATCAGGGAACGCAGGGCTTTCTCTATACGCCGGGCCAAAACTTCCAAACATTCAGTTTTCGCAACCCAACCACCGGTCAGGCCTGGAGTGGAGCGGTCGGGACTATGGGGCCGCAGCTATCGATTGGCTTGATTCAAGGGGGCAATCAAACAGGGAATCCGCTCGTCTTGCCAGGTCCCCCGCGCCAAACAGCCCCGCTCCTTCCGATTCAATCCACGATCCCCGACTTCGACGATATTCCATAGTGTGATGTTAAAAACCCTTCGCATAATAGTCCGGGACGGGGGCGTTGCTTTCTTGTGCAGCTTGCAGGAGGTTCTTATAGGAAGCGGCGAAGATAGCCGCCCAGTGGTTTTTTGCTAGGTTGTGTCGGATAGTGGCTATCTTGTCGTAGTTCGAGCTAAGGGCCGACACCTTTTCCACGGCCTCATCGGTCCAGAGTGGTGGCTTCCATAACTCAAGACCGTATCGCTGAAGAAGAATTCCAACAGTCGCTGCGCGTAAATTCTCGGTGTTGGGCTGCAGTTCTTTGCTAGCGACGGTCCCGACAGAGCACTGGAGTAAGGAGCCGATTTGTTGTGCTGCAAGCGAAGGACTAGTTGTGGTGATGGCTGCGCCTCCGCAAGCATGATCAATTGAAACGTTGGTAAAGAGGCTAAATGCTGCGTGCCTGTCGCCGTCAAACACATGGGGCAAGAGCCGTTGCCATGTATCAACCACAATTACATAAGGCATGTCCGAGTCTTCGAGAGCCTGACTGTCGCGTTCATGGAGATCCAGTACAGTTTTTGCGGCAGGAAGACCAGCCTTGGCAGCGGCGCGAACCCAACGCAATCCTTCTTCACTGTCTTCAGGCACACCCTCACCTTTCATGTGCATAGACCCTACGCTCATCATTCCTGCAGCAATCCCTCGATGGGCAGCTTCGTTAAACCACAAAAACGCCTTGCTAAATTTGCCTTGCTTGTAGTGGTAGACTCCAACATTGTAAATAGATCCCGAATCACCAGCCTGAACCGCCTTGGTCCACCATTTGACCGCCTCCTCCCAATCTTCAGCAACTCCGATGCCGTTGCTGTATAACGCACCCAAGTCGCTCATCGCTTTGCCGTGCCCAAGTTCGGCGGCTTTCCTCAACATTTGAGCAGCCTCTTCATATCGACCAGCCTTGGCGAGCAACGCCGCGTCGCTGTAAATCGCCTCCGGATCTTTCTTTGAGCTAGCTGAGCAGCCAGAAACAACCAGAAAACCAATGACAACGATTAAGCAAAGCCCGGCAGTGAATATTCTCTCAGGGAACATGATAGCCATAAACTGAATCTCCCTAACGCGCAGTATTATTTGTGCGGCATTCAACATCTGTTCGCGCTTGTATTCAAGCCACTTCACAATCTCTTCCTGGAGAATCACAGCGTTCACATAGAGATCATTTCACAAATATTTGTTTTGGGCCGGCTGGAGGATAAGACAAATTGTCTGAGAAATCGACCGGGGACCTGGAGGTTGTAGCGGAGGTGTTGGTACGGCTAGAACGGGAACAGATCCCACGCACGGACGCGGGGAAGGGGGGCAGTCCTCTGCTTTACGGCGTATTGGCGAGCTGCCAGGCTAAGGCGAGGACATATCGGGCCACGGACTTTACTATTTCCGGATCAATCGTATCGGCGGTGTCGGTGGGTTGGTGAAAGTGGGGGTGGACACCGCCGCTGACGACAGTGACTGTGGGAACTCCCGCTTCCTTGAAGGGCACGTGATCGCCGCCGGGAAAGAATCCATAGAGGTCGAGTTTGTCGCTGAGCCCAGCCGTCTGGCCTGCTTCCGCCGCCACACTTTTTTCCAATCCTGTCACGCCGATCGTGAGTCGTCCATTGCCTGCTCCGGCATGATCGATGTTGATCATGACCTTGGTTGCGGCGAGGGGAGCGAGCGGGCGTGATGTGTAGAGGCGCGAGCCGAGCAGATCCCGTTCCTCTCCGCTGAACGACACAAAGAGCAGGGTACGCTGGGGACGGAATTCGGCCTTCATGAGTACACGTGCGACCTCCAGGATGACGGCGGTGCCCGATGCGTTGTCGTCTGCCCCTGGGAACAACAGCCCGGCCGGCTTGCCGAAATGGTCGCGGTGAGCGCCGATGATGATCCAGTCCGGTCCGGTTCCTGGAATCAACCCCAAC
>SXPO01000150.1 GCA_005793285.1 Nitrospiraceae bacterium | reverse complement strand
TATTAATCTGTTTGGTGTCGCCGTGTTGAACGGCATCGTACTCGTGTCCTACATGAACAAACTTCGTGAAGACGGGTATGGCTTGGATGAAGCGGTCACATCAGGCGCGCTCTTGCGGTTGCGCCCGGTGTTGATGACGGCACTGGTGGCGTTGCTTGGGCTGGTGCCGCTCGCCTTCGCAAACGGCATCGGGTCGGAGGTCCAACGTCCGCTGGCGATTGTCGTGATCGGAGGACTGGCCTCATCGACATTCCTGACGCTGATCTTGCTGCCGGTTTTGTATCGATGGATGGAAGGCCAATCCGCTGAACCAGTAGCCGTGCGTCAGCCCAATGAGTGACGGGATCAGGACAAGGTGATCTAGTTCGTCACCCGCACCAGCCATTTCTTCGAGGGACCAACCGGCAGGAATAGGGACCAGACTTTCGGTCGGCACGATCACTTTCTTTGCCAGAGTTCCCGGCGATTCCACTCCCGTCTCACAGCGCAGAATCCAGACCGGGGCACCCACGGAGACATCCTCTCGCGAGAAGATCCTCGCCAATCATTTCGATCCGGTTTTGGCGTCCCTGATCGTCTCGAAGCGCTTGCCGGTGGAATGCCACCGCATAGAACGTCGTCCGCGCCAGCAATGGCTGCTTCCAGTCGGTGACCTGGGTGGGATGGACGTGAAACTGTTCTGACAATTCGGCCAGCGTCTTGTCGCCTTTGACCGCTGCTAAGGCCACCTGAGCCTTGAAGGTGGCCCCGTATTCGCGGGGCGGGTCACTGACCATCATAGAATTTAGTGAAAGAGAGAAGTGGTGCCGAGGGACAGAATCGAACTGTCGACACCAGCCTTTTCAGGGCTGTGCTCTACCAACTGAGCTACCTCGGCACGCGTTTGTTTGTTCAGGAGTGGCAGGGGTGGATATGAAGCAGGTTGGTGATGCTTCTGTCGCTGACCCTACCGAGTGCGCATCATACCAAGATGACCGATCCGAGTTCCAGTTCTTTTCTGTGCAGAGCGCCGAAAAGATCATTATGCCGGTCATGGGCTGATCTGATAGAGACTTGAAAAGTCTATTCAGGATGCAAGGCCCCAGGCATGATTCGTGCGGGGTACGGTCGCGAACAGAGTGAGTATGTGAGCCGAAGAAGAATAGAGGAGATCCGGTTATGCCGTCGGTTCATCTGGTATCCTATGAAGAAGCACCGTCTGCCAGCGAGTCGTGCCGGATACGGCCGAACGGTGCTATGATACCGTGGTGATTCAGGGGGGAGGAGTGCGGCGGTGAGCAACACAAGGCACGAGCTGATGCGACCATTGCTAGCGGTCATGCTGGGGCTTGTTGTGACCACAACGGCTTCTGCCTGGGCTCAGGATATTGAAACTCAGACAAGGCCGCGTGTGGAGCTGTCGGCCGGGTCCTGGCTCTTCACGACCGGCGAAACCACCTGGAGTCATGATGCGTCGAGGATGAATCCCGTACTGGGAAAACCGAGTTCAAAATTGACGTATAAAGATAATGACACCCATATCATTGATCTCGGAGCGAAGCTCTTCCTTACACAACGATGGTATCTACAGAGCAATGGATGATTTTCTGTTGATTTTGATCGAGGCAGATTGATCGATGACGACTACCTGGCCGGTCAATATCTGTTTTCTCGAACAAGCAGCAAGGTTACGGGAACAGGGACTTGGTATATCAACGGGAATGTCGGCTATCGCGCGGTGGAATTCCCAAATGGGCGCGGATACGTGGATGTGCTGGGAGGGTTTCGGTATTGGCGGACTGAGCATGAGGCAACCGGATTTGATCGGCTGGTGTGCGATTCACATGTGACGTCCTGTGTTCCTCAGAGCTCAGGAGCCCGCGCGATTACGAACCGCAGTCATTGAATTACGCCGTTTCAGGTTGGAATCAATACGGACTATCGACTGACCGGGCGATTGAGCATCGGGCTGAAGGCGACCGTGAGTCCCATCAGCCTTGTCTATAACGAAGACGTGCATCACCTGAGATCTGATCTCTAGCAGGATCCGAGTATGATTATGTATGGAATTGGAGTAGGCGGCAGTGCCGAGCCGATGGTCACGTTCATGCTGACTCGTAATCTTGCGATCACCGTTGGTTACCGTGTCTGGTGGAATCGTACGTATACTGGAATATGCGAAGCCCATTTGGTTGGACGCGACTCTCAGTCGGCTCCCCTGATCGAGTTTCAGAGTATTCGCCACGGGGCGACCGTCGGTCTCACCGCGTCGTTTTAGTCGCGACAAGAGGGCGCATCATTATCGCCTCGGACGTCCTGAGGGCAGCGTTTCTTCTTCATATTCAAAAAAGAGCCGCTTGGCTTCCGGGTGCAGGTGGCCTGCATGGCCGGAGGGGATGGTCGCCGTCTTGAAGAGCGGCACCAGTTTGCCGTTGGGATGCAGGTAGCCGGCGCGCAACGGCACGGTGCGTTTGCTGTGGCGGACCAATCGGCAAGTCGTGGGGCGGATAGAAGTCAGCCAGTCGGCAATGTCTTGTGGATTGCCGATCGAGGCTGACAGCAGTAAGAGTTTGGCCTGTGATGGGCAAAAAATGATGGTTTCTTCCCACACGACTCCGCGTTCAGGGTCGGCGATGTATTGCGATTCATCTAAAATCACAAGCCCGAGGGTATCCAGCCTGATATCGATTTCTCCGCTCGCCGCGTCGTAGAGCAGATTGCGTAAAATCTCTGTGGTCATGATCAGCAGCGGCGCCTGTCCGTTTTCTTGGCGGTCTCCGGTGAGGATGCCCACTTTGTCGATGCCGAAGATTCTGGAAAATTCCGTATATTTGGTATTGGACAAGGCTTTCAAGGGCGAGGTGTAGATCACTGTCTGATTATGCGCGATTGCCCGTTTGGCCGCTTCCACTGCTACGTAGGTTTTCCCGCTTCCGGTCGGGACGCTGACGACGACGTCTGTTTCATCGAGCGCAGCCAAGGCGTCTTCCTGCCAAGGATCTGGTACGAACGGCTGTGGAGCCGGAACGCCGATCCCTTCCAGCCAGGCGGCCAAGGACACAGCCGCTTCGGTAGTTTCTTGCTCTCCACTGCGAGGCGCTGTTCTTCTCGGAGGAGCAACTACCGCACGGCTTGCCGGGCGAGCCGGCGGTTGAGGGGGTTGCGGGTGCGATTGCCGCTCGGCAATCAGCGCCAGCACATCAGATTCGAGGCCGGCGAGATTCTGGCTCGAATGCTGGAGAATCAACTCGATCAAGCGGCGTTTCCCGGCACGAAAGTGCCGATGGACGCGGCCTCGCGCCAAACGATGCAGGACCGCGACCGGTTGCTGAACGAGCAGTTGTTCAAGTTCGTCGCTGGTCATGGCAACTCCTCCAGCACGCCGCGGCGGATCAGGGCGATCGCGCGTGATGCCGTCTCAGCTAAACCAGGATGGGTCGCGCGCAGGGTATGGATCTGCGACAAAAATTCCAAGGTTCTGGCGAGCAGCCGATAGATGTCACCCTCCGCCATCGTCGTCAAACGGCAGAGGCCGATCCAGGTCAGTGTGGGATCGGCAATCCAGCGTTCGGCCAGTGCCGCAACATCCGCTCTCAAGAGCGGAGGGTCTTCATAGGGCGACAGGCTCTCCGCTAATTTTCGCACCTGGCCCAAGAGGGAACTCAATCCGGAGCTGATGCGCGGGAATGAGCCGGGCCGGTCGTCGTCATGCGTAATGCTGGCCATGACGCCGGTGAGGAGGGCAGGGTCGGCGCCGGTAAAGGCCTCGGCCCGAATCAGCTCAGTAATGAGCAGTGAATGATCGATGCGGATGAGCCGAGCCCATTCCCCCTCGTCTGTGAGGTGGGCAGATGGGGACAGATAGCCGAATTTTTGGAGCACTTCGACTCGCTCTTGGAACCGATGCCAGAGGCTGGCCCGTAGCGCCTGGATGGATTTGGTATGGCGGTGCTGTTCCTGGCGGAGGCGGAGCGCGGTCGCAAAGTCCTTCTGGCAGGCCGGCCTGGAGGGGCAGCTTGGGCAGGGAAAGTCGCCGAGGGATTGGACGATCGCATCTGGGAGCACTTCGGAGTCTTTGGGTACCATAATGGGCAGCGTCGGCAGCCGGGCAGGGAGTTCTGTCAACTGATAGCTGAGTTCATCGAACGAGGCAGCCGAGCACCAGGGAAACGCCGGAGTTTCGTCGCATTCGAATACCCGGTCGAAGATGTCCCCCACGTTGGACGCGGGACATTCCGTTACGGCGCCGTCCAGCCGCAGGACGGAAATCATCGGATTCTTTTGACCCTTACTGCGGTATTGGCGGAGCACGATTCCGCGCCCTCGTGCGAGCCCGACCACACGTCCCGGCGTCATGAAATGGAAGCGGGCGGACAGCTCCGGCGATTCATGCCGGCGGACCTGGTGGCGTTGGGGCCGTTGTCTTCGAACTTGATCGAAGGTTTGCCACTGGCTGACCCAATCGGTGCAGACGCGGGGGCCGAACGGTTCCATTTGGACATGGAGTGCATCCAGTTTCCGCTCCAACAGCTCGGCTCGCTGGTTGAGCTGGAATTGGGCAAAGCTCTTGGCCAGGATCGCGTGAATTTGCTCATGGGGGTGGGCTTTCAAGAGATTCAACACCATGGGATAGCTGATGGTAAATTGGCTGTCGATGGATTCCGGATGGCCGGTGAAGCCCTTCGTGAGGACGCCTAGATCGATATAGGGAGAGGGCGTCACGACGGCAAATCCTACCTGGTCTTTTCCGCGGCGGCCGGCTCGTCCGGCGATTTGCTGCACTTCGCCGATGGTGAGGTCGGTGAAGTCGCGCGATTTGCGGATGCTGGATTGGGTGATGACCACCGTGCGGGCAGGAAAGTCGACGCCGGCAGCCAAGGTAGTTGTAGCAAACACGGCGTCAAGGCAGCCCTGCCGCATCAATTCTTCGATGGCGATTTTCCAGGAGGGCAAGTGGCCGGCATGATGGGCTGCCACGCCGATCCGCTGCACCGTGGGAATGAGCGGATGATCTGCGACGCTGGGGTATTGCGCGATGACCCGTTCAAGCGCTGCCGCGATCGCGTCTTGGCGCACCGGAGGCAGCACGATATCGGCATGGTCGAAAGACTCCATCGCCTCATCGCAGGCGCGTCGAGATGTGAGAAACACGATGGCGGGCGTCAGGTGCTTCTGGCGGAGCGAGGCGATAAGGTCAACCGGGTGAATCGACGGCGGCATGCAGTTTCATTCCCTTTGAAATAACCACGAGACCAGAATCAGTGATGGTGAATTGCTGGGCATCGGCGTTCCGGTTGTATCCGATCTCCGTATGCGGGGGGATCGTCACGTCTTTGTCGATGATGGCGCGTTTGATGCGGCTGTGGGCGCCGATCGTCACGTTTCCCATCAGGATGGATTCACGGACATCGGCATGGTCCAGGACACGGACGTTGGGCGACAGCACGGAATTCTGGACCCGCGCGCCGGATACAATGCAGCCGCCGCACACGATCGAATCGAGCGCGACGCCCATGCGCCCTCCCTGATAGTCCTGGGAGAAGACGAACTTGGCCGGAGGGAATTGGCCCTGGTACGTGCGGATCGGCCAATCATGATCATAGAGGTTGAATTGGGGATCGACGGCGACCAGATCCATATTGGCTTCCCAGTAGGCGTCGAGCGTGCCGATATCGCGCCAGTACTGGACGGCTTTCTTATTCGCATCCTGAAACTTAAACGCGTACACGCGCTGCTGCTCGATCATCCGTGGAATGATATTCTTGCCGAAGTCGTGGGCGCCGGATTCTTGGGCGTCTGCCATCAGGAATTTGCGAATCGCGCTGGTGCGGAATAAGTAGATGCCCATTGAGACGAACGCATGGCCGGGGTCTCCGGGTAGAGGAGTAGGCTGGGCCGGTTTTTCGTCGAATCGAACGATACGATAGTCTTCATCGACGGAGATCACGCCAAATCGTGAGGCGTCTTGAATCGGGATGTCGATCGCGCCGACCACCGCGTCAGCCTGTTTGGCGATCAGCCAGTAATACATCTCGGCATAATTCATCTTGTAGATGTGATCGCCGGCCAAGATAAGAAGAAACTCAGGCTGCTCGCTGTCGAGCAGGAACATATTTTGGTAGACGGCATCGGCGGTGCCTTTATACCAGTCTTCGCTGATGCGCTGCTGGGGAGGGACGGCGGCGATATATTCGCCAAGTTCGGCATTGAGCACATTCCAGCCGGTCCGGATATGCTGGTCGAGCGAGTGCGATTTGTATTGGATGAGGACCGCAATTTTCCGGAGTCCGGAATTCAGGCAATTGCTCAAGGTGAAGTCGATGATGCGGTACTTGCCTCCGAATGGGACCGCCGGCTTCGCGCGCTGGTCGGTGAGCGGAAAGAGCCGCTCGCCTTTGCCGCCGGCGAGGACCATCGTGAAGATATT
>SXPO01000149.1 GCA_005793285.1 Nitrospiraceae bacterium | reverse complement strand
GTGTAGCTGCCGGGAATCATCCCGAGAAGATTGCAGAAGAGAATAAAGACAAACAGGGTCCCGATAAAGGGGAAAAACCGCATCCCCTCTTTGCCCATCGTTTCCATGATCATCGTGCGGATGAAATCAACCATGATTTCAGCCAGGTTCTGCAACTTGCCGGGAACCAGTTTGCGTGACGATCCTGCCATGATCATCACCACGGCCGCCAAGGACACAGCGATCCACATAAAGATGACGGCCTTATTGATGGAAATATCCAGTCCACCAAGGGCAATGGGAATCCAGTCATGCAGTTCGAACGGATGAAGCGGATTGTCTTCCATGGCGATCTTATACTTCTTATACTTTTGTTAGTGTCACGTTACGCCTTCGTCCACCGTTGCACGGACCGATAGGCATTCCTGATTCCTGTCACACCGCCCAACACCAGCCCCCCGACTATCCCCCAGGGAGTGGAGTCGAAGAGATAGGTATCACACACCCACCCCAATCCTCCTCCGGCAATCAGCGCGGCAAGCAGGTCGGTTGCGATCCTGACTGCTTGGCCAAGCCCCGCGTAGAGCGGATCTTGTGAAGAAGACATACTTACACCCACGGGCGGCAAGTGCACATGCAACACATGGGCAGAACTTTGCCGAGAATGGGTCTGCAATTCAAGCAGAACTCACTTCAGAATGTCAAGCAGACAGGGGCCTGTTTCTGCAGCGGTCGCTGCGGTATAGTGCTGTACCTTCTTCCGGCAGAATGTGTCACCACCAGGTCAACGACGATGCTCTCATCGACTCGCTTTCTACAAGGCCCTCCGTCGCCTCTTGTAGTGACGCTGCCCCGCCCGTCGGCAAGTCCCTTTGATCTCTACGCCAGAATGGCCTCGACTCAGCGCCCCTCCTTTCTTTTTGAAAGCGGCAACGGACGCGCGACGACAGGACGATATTCATTCTTTGCCAGCGACCCCTATCAAACATTGAGCGGAAAAGCCGATCGGTATCTGCAGCGACCGGCACAGGGTCACGAAGAGTCCGGACCGGCGCCCTTCCAGCATCTCGCCCGACTCGTCAGCAGCTCCCACATCATGCGGCCCCTCGATGTCCCACCTTTTTTCGGAGGAGCGGTTGGTTATTTCAGTTATGATCTCGTCCGCCAATTCGAGCGGCTCCCGTCTGCCGCGTTCGATGATCTTGCGACCCCCGATCTTGAGTTTGCGTTCTTCGATCTCGTCGCTGCACTTGACCATGAGCAGGACTGCCTGATGCTCATGTTCTGCCCGCCACTCGATCGTTTTTGGGGTGAGCCGCGTGAGAAACTGTTCCGAGAAGGGCGCGATCGCCTAGCGGCACTGGAAGCGCGGCTGTCCAGCCCTGCCTGCACTGAAACCAATACCGACACCCGAAGCCGCCTCGCATTCTCACCGGAACAACAACGGTCTTCCTATATCGATCGTGTCCACCGCTGTCAGGACTATATCGCGGCCGGCGATATCTATCAGGCCAACCTTTCTCATCGCTTTACCGTGAGGGGCGATGCCTGTCCGCCTCAATCCGGATTGCAGCCGGATCTCCTTGCGTACAGCCGCCTGCGAACCCTGAATCCTTCACCATTCTCCGGATTACTCCGCTTCGATCACACCAGCCTCATCAGCTCATCGCCTGAACGACTCGTCCGTCTCAACGGACGCCGGGCGGATACGCGGCCAATCGCCGGCACCAGACCCCGCGGAGAGAATGCTGCCGCCGATCGGCGGCTTGAAGGCGAGTTGCGCTCGAATGAAAAAGAATGCGCGGAACATATCATGCTGGTCGATCTCGAACGGAATGATCTCGGCCGAGTCTGTGACTTCGGGAGTGTCCGGGTCGATGAACTGATGACGCTGGAACGGTATTCCCACGTGAGCCATCTGGTCTCTCATGTCGGCGGGACCCTGAGAAACAACACGACGGGGTTTGATTTACTGAGAGCCTTATTCCCGGGTGGAACCATCACCGGCGTGCCAAAGATCCGCTGCATGGAAATTATTGAGGAGCTGGAACCGGTTCGCCGTGGCCCCTATACCGGCTCGATGGGCTATCTCAGTTGGAGCGGTGATTTGGACTTTAATATCTTGATCCGAACCCTCGTCAGGAGGAACGGCACAGGGTACCTCCAAGTCGGCGCCGGGATTGTGGCCGACTCAGATCCAGCGCGTGAATACGAAGAGACCCTCCACAAAGCCCAAGCCTTTTTGAGCGCATTCTCGTAACACCTGCCGCCATGTGGATTTACCTCAATGACCGGTTTGTAAAGGATGAGGCGGCCGTCGTCTCCGTCTTCGATCATGGGTTTCTCTATGGCGACGGGGTCTATGAAACCATTCGCTCTTACGGGAGCCGCATCTTCATGCGGGACCACCATCTTGCTAGGCTCCGTCGATCCGCCGACGCAATCGGACTCTCCATACCAGACCTCAACTGGCCGGACCTTCTCCATGAGTCGATGGAACGCAATCGGATCGGCAACGCCCAACAAGATGCCTATCTGAGGATTACGATTTCACGAGGCGCTGGAGACATCGGCCTTGATCCAGCCCTATGCCGCACTCCCACCGTCGTGATCATGGCCAAACCGCTTCATCTCCCCTCCCCCGAACTGTACCGGAACGGCGTGACACTGATCGTTGCCGAAACAAGACGAAACTTGCCCAGTGCCCTTTCTCCCCGGATCAAAGCCACAAATTTTCTCAACAACATTCTTGCCAAACGGGAAGCCATCGCTGCTGGGGCATTTGACAGTATCTTACTGAACTGGGAACATCACCTGACGGAATGTACCGTCAGCAATCTGTTTTTTGTCGCTGACGGATGCCTGCGCACGCCCTCTATCGAGTGCGGTCTCCTGGACGGCATCACTCGATCGATCGTGATCCAGCTGGCAAGAGAACAGCACATTCCAACAGAGGAAGGCCGTTTCACCCCCACACAGTTGTACCAAGCCTGCGAGTGTTTTTTGACCAACACCAGTATGGAAATCATGCCGGTGATTGCTGTCGATGGCAAACAGATCGGCAGGGGGAAACCGGGCCCCCTCACTCAAAAGCTACACGAACTGTTTATTGGAGCGCGGGAACGTTTTGGGGAAATGGCTTCCCCCCTCTAAGTCCGGAACTTCTTGTTTTCACATCCACTTTCATTCCATCC
>SXPO01000019.1 GCA_005793285.1 Nitrospiraceae bacterium | reverse complement strand
CTTCTGGAAAAAGGCGTCCCACGGCATGGATTCAAGATTCGTGATCCTGCCACGTCGAACCCAGTCGGCGACGTCAGCAGCGGCAATCTGTCGCCTCGCTTACAAAAGGGGATCGGATTGGGCTACGTGCCGGCGGCCTATGCCGCTCCAGGGACCTTGATTGCGGTTGATATCAGAGGCAAGGCCCTTCTCGCGACGGTCGTCAGGCCGCCGTTCATGAAAAGACCCAAGAGCGCATAGCCTATGACGAAAAACGTCTATACAGGTAAAGTCGTTACTCTCAACATCGATACCGTGACGTTGCCGAATGGGGCCACGATCGATCTTGAGACGATCCGCCACCCTGGAGCCGCCGCTGTCGTCCCGGTGAAGGACGATGGCACGGTCGTGTTGATCCGGCAGTTTCGCCATGCGGCGGGGGGATTTATCTATGAAATCCCTGCGGGAAAACTTCATCCCGGCGAAGACCCTCTCCACTGTGCGTCGCGGGAGTTGGAAGAAGAGGTGGGCTATCGCGCCTCATCTTTCGAGCTACTCTCCAGCATCTTCACGGCTCCGGGGTTTGCCGACGAAGTGATTCATCTATACAAGGCCACGGGGCTGACAAAGGGCCGACAGCAGCTGGACCAGGACGAAGTGTTGGACATCATCGAAATGCCGCTTGCGGAGGCAGTGAACAAAATCGAGGATGGGACGATCCGTGACGCGAAGACGATCGTAGGATTGCAGGCAGTCTATCTCAGAACCAACCGGCGCTAAAACGACTTGAGGGGATTCCCACAAGAAGTGGAAACCCCCTCAAGCAAACTCGCCTCGCCGAGATAAGAAGGAAATTACTTACCCTTCTCGTCCTTCTTCTTCTCGTCACCGAAGGTGTCGGCATGGCCGCCCTTCTTCTCTTCCTTCTTCTTGTCATCGCCGAAAATGTCATCGGCCTTGCCGCCATCCTTCTTCTTCTCTTCAGCAAACACTACATGGCCACCCTTCTTCTCTTCCTTCTTCTTCTCTTCTGCGAAGGAGGGCGCGCTGAACGTCACTGCTACTGCAACTGCCATGATTGCCATCAACATGTGCTTCATAGTGTGATACCCCTTAGTTTGGAAATGATTGAACGATGTGCCGTTCATTCGGCACTGGTTGAATACCTAGCAAGCTTGGTGCCGGTGTATTTATCCTGGAAAATATACGTCTTTATCATAAGAATCAACATGTTACACTATTCTATTAATGAGAGGTTGAATGATATTTCCTACGAGACCCTGTGGCAGGATGGTTGAGCCAAGACTAAACTGCCTCAGAAAGTTCATAGAGCAAATGATCCGAAGTCAACTCAACCGGCGGCTGTCTGAATTTCTATTGAGCCATGGTTAGAACCATGATCGAGGAGCGTCATAAAGAAGCCGGTTCACTCTGGTTGAGAATCGTGTTATCTTTCGTGCCCTATCTGACGGCACCCGTCGATGGTCAAGCGCCAATCCGGTCGTAGAAGAATGGGCGTCGTTCAACCAAATACACCATAAGAAAAAGTTACGAGGAGCAGGGACATCTATGTTACTGAGCGGAAAGAAAGGCCTCATTATCGGTGTGGCCAACAAACACAGCATTGCCTGGGCTATTGCCCAATCTGCAGCCAGTCAGGGGGCTCAGCTCCTATTCAATTATCAGAATGAGCGGCTGCGGCAGAATGTCGAAGAACTCGCCGCCACGGTGCCGGGCGCAAGGGCCTATGTCTGCGATGTGGGGAATGATGGAGAGATTGCGGCACTGATGACGCAGGTGGAGAAGGAATTCGGGCGACTCGACTTTCTCGTCCACTCTCTGGCGTTCGCTCCACGCGAAGAATTGGCCGGTCAATTTGTGAATACGACGCGTCAGGGGTTTGCGACGGCGCTGGATGTCAGCGCCTATTCACTGGTGGCGGTCGCGCGAGCCGCGATGCCATTGATGACTGAGGGAGGCTCGATCGTCACGCTGTCCTATCTTGGCGCAGAGCGGGTTGTGCCGCATTACAATGTGATGGGGGTCGCCAAGGCTGCGCTCGAATGTACCGTGCGGTACCTGGCCTATGAGCTTGGCCCGAAGAATATCCGGGTGAATGCGATCTCTGCCGGGCCGATCAAGACGCTTGCCGCCCGTGGTGTGTCAGGCATCACAAAGATGGTCGATCTTCATAAGGAGTTTGCCCCGCTCCGCCGGGCAACCGAACAGGGCGAAGTCGGCGATACCGCCATGTTCCTCGTGAGTCCTTTGGGACGGGGGATTACCGGAGAGGTCATCTACGTGGACGGCGGATTCAACATTCTGGGGATGATGGCTCCTGGTGAATCGCCAGCATCCTGACCAGTCACCAGCTTTCCCAAGATCCGGCTCCCAGCTACCGTTCACTCAATCGTTCCGCGCAGGGTTTTCAATCGTCCTTGCCGCTTCTTTTGATCCACCCGTCTTTGCTGGGAGCCTTTTGTCGGCTTCGTCGGCTTCCGTTTCTTCTTCGGGATGGCGACACGTTGAATCAAGAGGCTGAGCCGCTCCAGCGCATCTTCGCGATTGCGTTCCTGCGTTCTGTGCTGTTGCGCCTTGATCGTGATGACACCCTCTTCCGAAATACGTTGATCGCGGAGCTTAAGCAATTCCTCCTTGTAGAAAGGCGGAAGCGATGAGGCGGCAATATCGAAACGCAGATGAATCGCGGTCGAAACCTTGTTGACGTGCTGCCCGCCCGCCCCTTGGGACCGCATGGCATGGAGCTCGATCTCAGAATCTGGAATAACAACCAGCGAGGATATGCGCAGCATAGTGGTCCTACTGTACTGTAATCATCGAGACACAGTCACCAGCCGCGAGGATGCGAGTCAGGATTGGGCGTGATTGAGCGGAGTTGCTACTGCAATTCCGGGCATTCCTTTTTAACTGGCGTTTCTCCTGCTGGAAAAGGTACAAGGTCTGCCGAAGACGATGCACAGACCCACGAACTCATCCAGACAAGGGGGGTATTGGAAGGGTGAGGAATGCAGGGATGGCAATCGTGTGCCGCAAGAACAGTGTGCGGGCCTTTCTTGATCGTCGCATATATATGTCCGTTGGAGGGACTGGAGGAATCATGCAGGGTGCAGCCGTAAATCAACAAGCGCGCAAGCGTGGACTGGGGATCGCAATCGTGGCCCTCGCTTGGAGTCTGCTGGTCGGAGGAGAAACCTTCGCCCAGTCCGCTTCGACATTCAACCAGGATTTTCGCCTATGGGCACCTGTATTTCTGACGGTGAAGCTGCCGTCATCCCTTCTTGCCTATATGGAAGTTAACACACGCTTCGCCGATCTAGACGATGCCGGCCATATTGATCAACTGCTTATCCGTCCTGCATTTGGCTATCAGCTGACGGAAAATCTCTCTATCTGGCAAGGCTATGCCTGGGTCGGAAACTTTAATCAGAGACATACCGCACCTCAGTCGCCCTTCTTCGAAGAAAATCGAATCTATCAGCAGATCAACTATACGCACAAATTCGAATCCTTCAGGATTCTCAGTCGAACCCGTCTGGAGGAACGATGGATCGAACGTGCAGACGGCACAGCCATACGTTTTCGTACCATGCTACGCGGGACCTATCCATTGCCCATGGCTCCGGAATGGGCGCTTGTCGGCTACGATGAAATTTTTGTGAATATCAATACAGTGGGAGCGCAAGGACCTGCCGCTGGATTCGATCAAAACCGAGTCTTTGTCGGGGTCAATCGGACGTTCTCACCCTACTTCAATATGGATCTGGGTTACCAGAACCAGTTGTTGAATAGCAGGTCAATTTCCAATCTCGCGAATCAGATGAACCACATGGTTCTCCTGCAGTTCTTTGTCAATCTATAGAGGGGCAGGGCAAAGTGGGCTGCTGTGGAGCAGACGGTATTGATAGAAAAACCTTGCAAGAATTTGCGTCAGCTGCTATACAGCGCCTCGCTTTTATATGATGATCTGTCCCTGAGACGCGCAAAGTAGATTGCCAGGATCGTGGGATTGCAAAGTAGTATCCTCCGGTTCCTATAGTCCTGAGGATGTTCCTATATGATCGTCAATCATGGTTCAGGATGTCGACGAATTAAGGCGACATGCTGACGCTCCTGCTCCTCCTTCTTACCTGCTCCGCGATCGGTAACCTGCTTCTACTCACTGTTCCTCGAATCAACGTTCCTCGGGCGCCGCAATTCCAGCATATTCTTAGTCGTATCTGCGCTTGTGCCGCAAGCAGGTATTGTCAACGTCAGTCGAACAGGGCCGATTTTCTGTCTGTTGTCAGGACATGAATTTTTAACAATCGGAGAAGCGAGTGCTCCCTGAGCAGCCTTCCGAACAGCACAGCGTAGGCACCCAATTGGGAGAGGCCTCCCGGCCTGCGCTGAACGAGGCAGAGCGTGAGGAGCTTCGCGCCCTGGTGTCCCAGGCGGTCGAGGCCATTCCTCCGAACTGGCCGCTGCGGACGTTCGCCTATCGCAATCCCTTGATGGGGTTCGAACATTTGCCTTTTGATGAAGCGGTCTCGCAAGCGAAGCAAGTGATTGGAGGAGAAGGTTACCTCTCCATGGCGGAGTACCGAGCCTGTTATGCCGAGGGACGGATTTCCGAGAAGGAGCTGGTGAGCGCCCTGCGATCGCGGGTGCCGGAGCTCGCATCGCAGGACAGTATCCGTGCCGGTGAGCGGAGTCTCAATCAAGAAGAAGTCCTCCTCATTCACTTTGTGTACGGCATCGATCCGCTCGACCCCAAATTATTACAATGGCAACTCACGGAGGAAGACGCGACCCACCGTATCCGCCCTGATGTTCCCCAGCCCATCAAAGATCGGCTGAGGTCACAGGCGCAGGGGGGTGGGCGCGACCCTGAAGCGGTCTGCATCCATTCGCTGTGGTCCGCGGCCTTCTTGAAGGGGTTCGATCTCTCCGAAGATGGATCGACCGGCAACCACGGGCATTCTCCTGCAACGGGCAAGGCCGGCGGATCTATACAGGCCGAGCATGGACCGACGCCGCAGCGCATCCACACCGCAGCTGCGATCATCGACGATCTCACCGGCTCTGATCTGAAACGAGAGATCAACGAACACCTGATCAAATGGTGCGCCGCATTCGTGGATGAAGGCATGGCGGATTGGTCGATGCCCTCACGCGCGCACGGATTTTATCGTGCCTGGCTGGATCTCGCCCCGTGCGAGGCTGCCGGATGGACCCTCGGGATTTCCGACTGGGCTCGAAGGGTTGAGGCGCTCCCTGACCGACCTGAAGAGGCCCTCGCGTCGAGCCTGCACCGCTTGCAGGTCCCCAACCAGCAATGGGAAGAGTATCTGCGTCAGCATCTCGGCCAGTTACCAGGCTGGGCCGGTTATATTCGCTGGCGAGCCAAGAACCCGGATTATCCTGAACAGGGCCGTCACCCGATCGATCCAGTGGAATATCTGGCCGTGCGCGTATTTTACGAGGCTGAGCTGGCCGAGAAAGTCTGTCGGAGCAGGTGGAACATCGACCCGGCATTTCCCGATCTCCTCGAACGAGCGCGATCCCATAATCTGGAGGATGCCGATGCCCATGCGCACGACGCGTATACGGAAACAGTCTGCCGGTACGTCTGGCGCCTTTTCCATCTGGCGCAATTCTTCGAGTTAAGCCCGGAGGAGCTTCAACAGCTGTCACTGGCGGATGCCAGATCGTTGCTGTCCTGGCTCGATCGGTTCCCTTCTGACGCGCTCCGTCCTGTGTGGCATGAGGCCTACGAACAAGAATATCGACATTCGTTAATGGCGAGGCTGGTGAGTGAGAGGCAGAGATCCGCCGACGACACAAGTCACGAGCGTCCAAGGCCTCGAGCACAAGCCGTGTTCTGTATCGATGCCCGCTCCAAGCCGTTCCGCCGTCATCTGGAAGCCCAGGGCGAGTACGATACGATCGGATTCGCCGGCTTCTTCGGCACGCCGATCGACTACCGCATGCTCGATCGGGAGGAAGATCTCCTCCTCTGTCCTGTGCTGATCAAGCCTAAATATATGGTAAAGGAGAAACCGCGGTGGGTTCAGGACCCCGCAGTCCAACGCCACAGGCTTGGAGACCGCTGGAGCCAGTTCTCCCGGCACCTGTTTCACCAGGCCAAGGCGAACCCTGCCAGTTCCTATCTCACATTCGACCTGTTCGGATTTGCCTTCGGACTGGTGATGCTGGGGAAGACCCTGTTCGTGAAGCCCTATGAGCTAGTGCGCACGGGGTTGCGCCGCTGGCTTGTTCCACTGATCACGACAAAAATCCCGGTAGGGAAATTCACTGAACAGGAGCGGAACCTTCTCATCGCCGGCAACGAGCGGGCTTGCATCAACGAGGTGCTCAAGCAGCAGCTCGACCGTCAAAACGGCGCGGTCGCTCTCCCACAGACGGTCCTCGAAGAATTCCGGCTCGCCGCCCTTCGGGAGCCGGAGGATCACGGTCACGCAATACGCCAGACCAGCGCATCCGAGCAGCTTGGTCTTTCCGTGGGGCAAGAGCATGCCATGTTGGAGGAACTCCGATATCAGTACGGGCTCAATGCCCGCAACCACCATACGGCACTCGAACGTTTCTCTGCGCGCCGGTTCTCCCCGGCAGAAGAATCGGCGGTGGTTGAAAACGCGCTCCGTGTCATGAGCCTGACCAGAGGGTTCGCGCGGCTGGTGCTCCTCTGCGCCCATGGGAGTACCACAGAGAACAACCCCTACGCATCCGCGTACCACTGCGGGGCCTGCGGAGGGAATCCTGGCGGACCCAATGCCAGAGTTTTGGCAGCCATGGCCAATAAGGCGCAGGTCCGCCAGGGGCTACGGAACCAGGGGATCGAGATCCCAGAGGACACGTGGTTTATCCCCGGTGAGCACAATACGACTACGGACTACGTCACCTTGTTCGATCTGGAAGAGTTGCCCGAGACGCACCGTCCGGATGTATTCCAGTTGCAACAGGACCTGGAAGCAGCAAGGCTTCTAAACGCTCAGGAGCGCCTTGGTCGATTGCCGAGGGCTCCCAGCCAGTCCTTGCCCCAGGTTGCCGCCGGTTATGCATCGCAAGTCAGCCGTGACTGGGCACAGGTCCGACCGGAGTGGGGACTCTCCAGCAATGCGGCGTTTATTATTGGACGCCGGTCGCTGACACGAGGTCTCAAGCTCGACGGCCGAGTCTTTCTCCACAGTTACGACCAGTTCCAGGACGAAACCGGCAAGGTGCTGGAGGCCATCATGACCGCTCCGCTGGTTGTGGTGCAAATGATCAATTTTCAATATTATTTCTCCGCGACGGACAACTGGGCCTACGGGAGCGGGACCAAAGTCTTGCATAACGTCGTCAGCGGAGTCGGCGTGATGCTCGGGAGGCACAGCGATCTGCAAACAGGGTTT
>SXPO01000148.1 GCA_005793285.1 Nitrospiraceae bacterium | reverse complement strand
TTGCAGTACCCGTGGCTCGGCAATTTCACGCAGACGAATCGGCGTCAGCCGGTGGTCGTGGTCGGAACCGTGCTCAACAGCAGCCATGAACATATCAGTGTGCAGACCTTCATCACGGATTTGGAGCGTGAACTCACGAACTCTCAGAAGGTCACGTTCGTTGCCGGGAAGGGCGAGAGGGATGAGATCCGGATCGAACGAAAAGAACAGGCGGTGCATGCCCGTGAAGAGACGCAGAAGGCTCCGGGAAAAGAGACGGGGGCTGATTACATGATGAAGGGCGCCATCGCAACGATCCTTGACGAAGCCGACGGGACCAAGGCGGTGTTTTACCAAGTCGATCTTCAGATGATCGATCTCGAAAGCAACGCGAAGGTCTGGTATGGACAGAAGAAGATCAAGAAAGTCGTCGAAAAGAAGCGGACAGTCTTTTAGCCTCAACGGACCCAGTTGAACGCCGTCCTCTCACGCTTTGCCCACGGTGGTTGTGTGTGGTGGAGCGGTCCCACGTCAGTCTCCTGTGCCTGCGTCCTTGCCGGACTGATTCTCCTGACCGGCTGCGGCCCTTCCGTCAATCGGTATCTGCTCATTGAACAAAGTCTGCTTGCAGGCGCCCCTGCCATGGCAGCTTCCATCGTCGAGCAGAAGGAGACGGAGTATGGAGAAAAGAGCCGTCTCTTGTATGGAATGGATCGCGGTCTGACCCTTCAACTGGCTGGAGACTATCGGCAAAGCAACCTGGTGTTGGAGCAGGCTGAAGAGGTCGTTGAGCGGCTCTACACCAGAACCATTCGCTCCGAAGCCGCCGCATTTCTGACCAACGATAATGCCTTGCCGTATGAAGGTGAGGCCTACGAACATGTCATGATCAATGTGGTCAAGGCGTTGAATTATGCGGTCCAGGGCAATTTGACCGAAGCACTTGTAGAGGCGCGGCGCATCGACCACCGCCTGAATGTGCTTGGCGACCTGGTGAAAGAGCCGAACGGTTATCGAAACGACGGATTTGCCCGTTATGTGAGCGGCATCTTGTACGAGGCGGCCGGCGACCTCAATAATGCGTTCATTGCCTACCGCAACGCATTCGAAGCCTATGAGGCGATGTATGGATGGTCGAGAGTCCCGTCTCCTCCGTCTTTGCGGGCCGATGTGCTGTGCATGGCTGAAGCACTGGGCCTGATGGCTGAATTCGAGAACTATCGGAATAAATTTCCCGATGTCGAGTGGGAGCCGGCTTCGGCCCGCCACGATCTCGCCCAAGTCGTCATGATCAGCTATAATGGCCGCGCTCCTCGGAAAGAAGATCGCTACCTCGACCTCCCAATCAGTCTGGATGCCTTGCAGCTGGTGTTGCTCAATCGGGGATTCTCCCAATCTTCTCGTCAGCGGGATAGAGCCGTGGTGGACACGGTGCTGTATGGGCTCAGCGGGCGCGTGGTGCGTGTCGCGCTTCCACGCCTTGTTTCACAAAAGACTCAGGTACGGTTCGAGACCATGACGCTGAAGGACGCGCAAGAGCGTTCTCTGACTGTTCAATCGGAGCCGGCACATAACGTGACGGCGTTGGCTGAGAAGACTCTTGCAGACCGCATGCCGGCCATAACGGCCAAAGCGCTCGCGCGGGCGGCTTCAAAGTTTGCGATGGCTGAAGCGGCGGCCATTGGGGCTCATCAAGCTGTAGGAAAAGATGCTGGTCCCTGGGTCGGACTTCTTGTGGGACTGCTGACTAAGGGATTAGCCGTGATGTCGGAAGAGGCGGACAAGCGTACTTGGCAAACATTGCCGGATGAAATTCATGTGGCGCGCGCTTGGGTCGTTCCTGGTCGTTATGACGTGGAGATTCAACCGTCCGGCCAAGGATCTGCAGTGGGGCGAGCAGAACGGTCCCTCAACCTTGCGCCGGGCCAAACGGTTTTTGTCATTCAGCGTGTGATGCAATGATCCACGATGGCCGCATTTTCCGGCGTGCTCGTCTGACCATAGGCTGTCTCTGCCTTATCGGAATGGCATTATCGGGATGTGCCTGGTTTGGTGGAAATCCAAAGCCAGGATGGATTGACGGAACCGATTCCGACTTTCTTCCGGCTCACTACGTGATCGGAGTGGGGCAGGCAGATAATCGGAATAGTGCGGCGGATCAGGCGTACGCGGCAATCGCGCGGGTCTTCAAGGCAGAAGTGACGGCGCAGGCCAAAGACTGGGAGTCCTATCTCCTGATCGAAAATCGAGGCTCGACGAACGCCGAGCGGCGGCTCACGCTGGATACCGTGACAAGAGTCTCGACCGACAAAGTCATCGAGAACGTCCACATCGCAGATGCCTGGTATGACTCGAACAGAGGTCTGTACTATGCGCTGGCCGTGATAAGCCGCTCTCAAGCCGAGGCCTCGTTAATGGATCGGATGGCTGTCTTGGACCGGGCAGTCGAATGGGATGTCGTCGAGTCGCGGGGGATGATCGACAAACTCGGGAAAATCCGCAACCTTCGGCGAGCTGTCAGAAATCTTGTGCTGCGAGAAGCCTATAACGCCGATCTGCGCGTGATCCGTCCGAGCGGACGAGGCACCGTAGCCGCCTATAATGTGAATGAGTTGTCCAATGAACTGGAACGGTTTCTGGCGACGAATCTTGTGCTGACCATACAGGTAGCCGGCGATCATGCCGAGCCGATTCAACGTGCCTTGACGGAAGGGCTTATCCGCGAAGGGCTGACGGTAAAAATCAATATGGCGGGCGGCGAAGGTGTCGCGCCTGAACTACTCGTTCGAGGCACGGTGCGGCTATTTCCCATCCAAGTCAAGGACCCGAATTTCAAATACGTCCGGTGGTGCAGTGACTTTGACATTGTGGAAGCGGCGACCAAACGCGTGGTTGGGGCAGTCGCCCGCGGCGGCAAGGAAGGTCATCTGACGGAGCGTGAAGCTACGGCGAAGACATTGCGCGTCGCGCAGCGCGAATTGTCATCGGAGGCAGCGACGGCGATTGCCGCGCATATTTTTGGAGAGGCCACGCTGCCGGCGGCGGCCATGCCGGCGGGCTGTCCACGGGACGACGCATCGGCGCAGCGGGATGGTCAAGGAGCAGGTTATCTTAAGAAGGAGGAATAACAATTGTGAGCAAGACAGCGGGCAATTCGATTCGTGCCCCACGCAGCCGCGGACGCGGTTTGACGAAGTCAGGACAGAAGATGTCGAGCCGTCTGGCGAAACGGCGGCTGAATGACCGTCTAAAGGAAGATACGGCCAGTTTCAATCAAGGCAATCTCGGTGACACCTTGCGGAGAAAAGGCTATGAAGAAGTGCCGCTCGATGAGCTGCAAGACCGTCTCTCCAAGCTCCCTGGGCCGTTAGCCGAAATTATTCTGAAGGGGAGGATGTAACGGGATGCCATACTATTATTTCGACTCGACGGCGCTGGTCAAGCGATACAGCATGGAGCGGGGGACGCGCATCGTGAATAAATTGTTGGTGAAGCGCGGGAAGGTGGCGATTCTGCCGACGTGGTCGGTCACGGACTTCTACTCCATTATGTCGACGCGCGCCCAAGAGGGGCTCATGACGCGGGACGATTGCTATTCGGTGCTCTACAAGTTCGAAATCGAATCGAAGCAGGGACTCTTCAACTTCATCGTCCCCACGATTAAGACCTATCTGGCGACCAAGGAACTTGTCTTGGACTATCCGTTTCTGCGGTCTCCGCAAGTGATGCATCTGGCCATGGCGTTGGAATTGAAGCCGTTACGATTGACGGTTGTCAGCGCAGACACGCAGCTGTTAGCCGCATCCAAAACGGCAGGGCTGCACATTATCAATCCGGAGGAAGATTAAGGCGCTGCCGGAATGTGGGCTAGGGCTTGTCCGTTGAAAGTTTCTTGCCAAGACGCCGGGCGAGCCGCACCATGCCGGGTGAACGGTCGCTTGGACTGAGCAAGACATTGAGAAGATGGGGCCGGCGCTGGTCCGCAAAGGCTGCAGCGAGGCGCTCTTCGAACTCGCCTTGCGTATTCACGCGCGATCCAATGCCTCCGCCGACCAGCGTGAATATGTTTTCGTACTGCCATTCATGTACGTCGTTGAACGGACCTTCCAAGATTTCCCGTTCGGTCGAATAACCGCGGTTGTTCAGCAGCACAATGATGGGGGCCTGTCCATAGCGGACGCAACTGGCCAGTTCGGTGCCGGTCATTTGAAAGGCCCCATCCCCTACCAACACGATAGGCCGCAGGCCGGGATCGGCAAATGATGCGCCGAGGGCGGCAGGTACGGCAAATCCCATCGATGTGTAGTAGGCCGGTGACAGGAATTCAAATCGATGGCGGACATGAAGATCGGCGGCGGCGAATAGGGATTCGCCGACATCGGCGATCACCAGGGTCTTGTCCGTCAAGACGCTGTCGAGATGCCGGAACAGTCCTTCCAACGTCACCGGCGAGTCGGGATGAAGCTGTGCCGGGGCGGCCAGGGTTCGAGCCGGCGGTTTCCTCAATGGAAAGGCGGGCAGCGGGGCTTGTACGAGGGCCTGGACGAAGTCTTGGAACTTGATGGATTCGAAACGGTGATGTTTGATGGCAACACGGTCTGCGGTTGCGTGAATCGTTCTGCCTTCGGAGAGCAGAGGCGAGCGGGCGTCCAAGTCTTCCACGTCCGAGAGGATTGAGCCGAGGATCAAGAGGCAGTCGGAATCGTTAATGAACTGCTGGACTTCTTCCCGTCCAATGAGTCCGCCATAGACCCCGACATAGAGCGGATGATCTTCCCGGATGATGGATTTCCCCAGCAAGGTCGAGGCGATCGGAATGTTCATTCGCTCTACCAATCGCGCGAGATCGTCCTGGAGGCCAAATCGTCCGACCTCTGCTCCGACCAACATGGCCGGCCGTTTTGCCGAGGCGAGCATGGCGCGGACTTCCCCGACCGCTTCTTCCAACGCGGCCGGATCGCTCGGCGCATCGTCGATACAGATCGGTTTTACAGTGCCGGTGAGCGGTGTATGCACCATGTCGCGGGGGATTTCCACATAGATGGGGCGCCGATAGCGTAAGAGCGCGGCAAAAGCTCGGTCCATTTCCCGTTCGGCGGTCAACGGATCATCGAGCGTTACCGCGGCGACCGTCATCTGCTCGAACACCTCCCGTTGAGTCGAAAAGTCTCTGACCATATGATGCAGATAGGGTGTGCGTGTGCGCTCCGAAAGGCCCGGCGAGCCGGTCAATAAGACGACCGGCGATCGCTCGGCATAGGCGCAGGCAATAGCATTGACGGTGTTCAATCCTCCGACGCAATAGGTGACGCAGACGGCGCCGATCCCGTTGATGCGCGCATAGGCGTCTGCGGCAAATCCGGCGCAGTCTTCGCGGGTTGTCGCGATGTGTCTGATCGGCGAGGCTTCAATTAGTTGAAAAAGCGAGAGGACGTAGTCGCCGGGAATGCCGAAAATATGGCGAACGCCCAGGCGATGCAGGCGATCCAACACCGCGGAACCAATGGTAGCTTTGTTGCCCATTCTTCTTTATCCTCACATCGTCTGTGTGGTGCTGTGGCATCAGGAAAACATACTGACAGCGGTTCGTCAAGCAATGGGCCTGTGGTGATCGGGGTGATGACGGTCGGTAGGTGACCACAGGCAGGTAGGTACACCATGTTACAGGAGCAAAGATGATGACATCGCTGGCCCATGTCCGCCTTACGACACTACGCATCCCGGAGGGGCGACCGCTCTGGCTCTTTGCCGGTCATGTCGGACCACTCGTCGGTCAAGCCGCAGCTGGGGACTTGGTCGATGTTCTGACTTCCGACGGACAATTCTATGGCCGTGGTCTCTATAACCCTGCGTCTAAAATTCGCGTCCGTCTCCTGACATTCGAGGATGAGCCAATCGATGAGACGTTCTGGCAGGGGCGAATTCAGCAGGCGATTCGATTGCGGCAGCGAGTGGTCTCACAGTCCAATGCGTATCGGCTGATTTACGCTGAAGGTGATCGACTGCCAGGATTGATCGTGGATCGCTACGATCAGCTGCTGGTCATGCAGTGCTTATCGTTTGGCATGGATAGCCGGAAGGAGCTCTTAGCCGACCTGCTGATGAAGGAGTTGAATCTGACGAGTGTGTATCTGCGGAACGAGGCCAAGAGCCGCCAACTCGAAGGCTTGCCGCTCGAACGGAGATTTCTCCACGGCAGCGGCCCGACACAAGTGGAGATTCACGAAGGGGCCGCGAAGTTTCTCGTAGATGTCGAGCGAGGGCAGAAGACCGGCTGGTTTTGCGACCAACGGGAAAATCGCTTGGCAGCCGCCACACTCGCGGCAGGAGCAGAAGTGTTGGAAGTATTCTGCCATACGGGGGCGTTCGGCATTCATGCCGCGCTGGCCGGAGCCGTATCAGTGGAGGGGCTCGATGTCAGTCAAGACACATTGGCCATGGCCAAAACGCAGGCCACGATGAACAAAGTGGAGGATCGTTGCACCTATCGCCAGGCCGATGCGTTCGAAGAGATGCGCAAGCTGGTGAAGGCGGGCCGACGCTACGACCTGGTGATCCTCGATCCTCCGGCCTTTGCCCGCAGCCAACAGGCCTTAGCTGGTGCATTGACCGGGTATAAGGATGTGAACCTTCTGGGGTTAAAGCTGCTCAAGCCGGAAGGGTTTCTCGTGACCAGCTCCTGTTCCCATCCTGTTTCCGAGGCAGATCTCTGGAAGAGCATCCGCCTCGCGGCCCGCGACGCCAAACGAGACATCCGCCTCATCGAACAACGGGGCCAAAGCGCCGACCACCCCATCCTGGCCAGCATGCCAGAGACGCGGTATCTGAAGTGTTTCATCGTGCAGGTGTTGTAGCGGAAAGCAACCTCGTCACCCATGTGATGATGGCTATCGACGCCATAAGGATGGTCGGAAAAGACAATCGTCCTACGCGATGGAGGAGGACGTGATAGGCGATGTCTCCAGCAGCAAGGCGGTAACGGTTTGGCATGGGGAATATTCATGCTGAGACCGCCGCGATGCTGTCAAGAAAAGACTCCCGACCCCTTTTCTGCACAAGGTTGATGGACAGGCCGTGCTCGATACAAACCTCAAGCCAGACGCGTTGAAAGGAAATGTCAACGCCCTTGTGGAAAAAATTACGACAAAACTGAAACGGGTGAAGGGAGGCGGCAAGCTGATCGTCTGGTGGGGTGAGGCGAAATAAACCGTTTCTCAATAGAAAAAGATGATGAATGCTCAGTGTCCTAATCGGACTGATAGATATTTTCGTTTCATTTCAGTGAGTTAGTGGTTGCATTTTATGCGATGTGGGGCTCCGGAGGTTTTCACTAACCCGTACCAACCGTACTTCAGTTTTCTGCTGTTTGTCTTGTTAGTGGTGAAATAATTCTTCCCCAAGTTCTGTGGATGGATCTGTGTATAAGTGGCTGGTCGGCGGTGAAATGGCGTCCAGGGAAAGAGGTCCCTCTCATTGCCTAAATAATGGGCATTGTGTCTCCCGCCAGACTCCCACAATATTTAGGGACTTGACGAATGAATATGTGACGTTCCTCCGCGGTCGACATCATTGGATCTGCGTCGGGGGAAAGGGGCGTTACGGGTGGTATTGAGAGCCATTGCGAGAGGCGAGTTCCCAGGAAAGTCCGTTCAACGCCCCTACAGACGAATGGTCGGTGCGCCACCGGTGATCAGTCTTCCACGCCCAAGCCGATTACGATGAGGACAGCATAATCCTGCTTCGTGCAGCCCTCGACCGGAGGCATCGTGCCTCCTGGCGCAACTGGAAACACGGTCTGCTGGGCGTTGGCCGGTGAACAGGAACTACCAGCCGCCGGTGTATAGCGCGCGGAACGGCAGGCCAGGTGGGTTACGTCGTAAAGCGTTGCTCCTTGATTGAGCTCCCAGCGCCTGTCGCCATGGCTGTCGGCAGGATGAATCGTCAGTACTGCCGTCACCTTGCGGGCGCCCGTGACTACATATTTCCCGGGAGGCAGTGGAATAGTCGGTTGCTCCATGATCAAGCCATGTTCCTCCAGCCACCAGTCGGTCTCGTCGAATTTCCAGCGCGCCGGGGCGATGCCATTGGCATTCTTCAATGATGGATAGCGGTTCAGCTTCACGCCTCGAGGGCCTGGGTCCAGCGGCCATAGGCCCCACGATTGCGCGCCGTTCCCGGAGGTTGAACCGGGATCGCCCAATGCCGCGATATATTGTGTTGAGATACGCTTGAACTTTGTCTGGCCTTCGCCTGCGGCGTACAGTGGTTGAGCTACGACGGCGATGGTCACCAGCAGCACCATTGCCAGGCAGGTGCGTGGAATGAGGCGCTGCATGTTCCTCGTATGCCCCGATGTGGCCTGCGTGCGCATGCTGATGGTTCTCAGAAGTGACATCATCGCGCGATGTTCCTTTCAGGATCGGTCAGCAACAATCAGATCACCGCTATCTTTTATCAGGCTAGCTATAGGGATATCCAGAAAGCCATCGGTATTAGGTCAT
Organism: Nitrospiraceae bacterium; assembly: GCA_005793285.1. Lineage (GTDB taxonomy): Bacteria > Nitrospirota > Nitrospiria > Nitrospirales > Nitrospiraceae > Nitrospira_D. Next base: position 4,149 of record SXPO01000148.1, on the reverse strand, counting down.
CAACGCTCATTCCGGCTCTGTAGCCAGCTCAGGATTTCATATGTGACCCGCTGGGGATCGTCCTGATGCACAAAATGTCCTGCGTTCTCCAGCCGTACGACAGTGAGATCGGTCACAAATTTCTCCAGGCCGTCGAGGTTTTCGCGCGCCAAGGCCTGGTCTTGCAGGCCCCAGATGACGAGTGTCGGAATATCGATAACTGGATAGCCCAGCTTTCGCTGGCGGGCAGCACCGCCTCCCCGCAGGGCGGCGCGATAATAATTCAGCATGGCGGTGAGCGCGCCTGGTGCACAAGCCTGTTGCCGGTACAGGCGCATGATATCGTCTGGAAGATGTTCGGGCTGAACCAGCATGTGTTCGAAGATCGCACCGATGACGCGCGCGCGACCGGCCGCCAGCAGGGTTTCGGGCAGCCAGGGGATCTGAAACAGTGCCGCGTACCAGGATCGGTGGAACTGCCGCCAGTGACGCAACTCATGTTCGAAGCGGGCTGGATGCGGGGCGTTCAATAGGACCAGCGATTCTACATAAGCTGGATGCCGCATCGCGTATAGCCAGGCGATGATTCCACCCCAATCATGCCCGACCAGGACGACATGGGATGCCGTCGCGGCCTCAATCAGTGCGGTCACATCTTCCAGCAATGCTTCGATGCGATAGGCAGCAAGATCTGCCGGTCTGGTCGTACCGGCGTAGCCCCGCAAGTCCGGGGCCCAGACACGATACCCCGCCTGTACTAAGGGTGTGATCTGATGACGCCAGGAAATGGCCGATTCCGGGAATCCGTGCAAACACAGCAGCAGTCGATCGCCAGATCCGGCGACGGCGACTCGAAACGACAGGTGGTTGGCAGTGACTTGTTGAAATCCATTGATATGGTCGCCGGCAGATGTTGTCAGCATCTGCTAATCGCTGGGCGGTTCGAAGTGTCCAGATGGGCGTTGGAGCCAGGGGACTGAGGCTTGGCGGGCTTGTTTGGCCAAACTCCGCAGACTCATCTCAGCTGCGCGTAATAGTTTTGGATCACCGGCTTGCATAAGTGCCGTAAGAAGGACGTAGAGCGATCGGTCCATCCGGGACCCGGCTAAAATGCGATCTGTGACTGGATCGATGTGAGAGGGGGGCGGCTCTTCTGGATCCTCTGTATCGTGAAACAGATAATCAAATGAGCGGGGATCGTCGAATAACCAGGCCGGTGGAATATGGAGGGCTGCCGCCAATGCTTGGATTGTTATGGCTGAGGGATCGGTTTGTTCTGATTCGATCTGTTCAAGAAGCGCGGATGAAATATGTGCCAGGTCCGACAACGACTCAAGGGAGTGTTTCTTCGAGAGTCTCCAGGCTTGAATCAGAGGGCCGATCGACATGGCGCGATGATACAGACAAGGGGTGATAGGTTCAACGGTCTTACGAGGCATTGAAATTATCGCTATGATTCAATGTCTTATGGAATATTTCTCGAACTGGAAGGTGAGGGGTGAAATCGGTTAAACTATGCGCCTGGTTGGTCAGATTGTCTAGCAGTGTATTAAGGAGGTAGTGGGACCATGTTGGGAACCGATATTCGCGGCATCATGGCCGAGGAAGAAGAAGTGCAGCGTCGGCAACAGGCCCTGAAGTCACTGATGACGATGCGGTCGCGGCAGCTTCGGGAGTCACTGGATCAGCGGATCAAGCGCGCACGAAGCACCGGGGATTGGACGATGCTGTCCAAGGCCGAATGCGCGGACCTGCATAAGCGAGAGAAAGCGCACCTGAAATCCCAGTTGGAGCAGTTGCAGTTTGAGCAGACCAGGACGAGGGGAAAGCTGACTGCGCTGAAGCGGGCGAAGGCCAGAGCCCAGCGTATCCGCGCGGCAGAAGCAGCGGCTGAGCGGAGACGGCGGTAAGTCGTTTCCGGTACGTGGCGCAAAGGATGCTACGGGCATTGGCGGAGCACAGGTGGATGTAGCGCCCCCTCTTCACGCCCTGACGCAGCGGCAGCGTACGCTGGTCCGGCTTCTTCTTCGTGATAAAAATACCAGGATACAGGAAGGCGCCTTCGTTCTGGAGGGCGTCAAATCCTGCCTCGATTTAATTCGTCGGCACCCTCAAGCCATCATCAGTCTGACGATGGCGCCGCGCTATCTCCAAGCAGAAAGTGACGAAGGACGGCAAGCCAGATCCACGCTATCAGTCCGCCAGTTTACCTGCTCAGATGCCCTGTTCGACCAGTTGTCTGATGTTGAGGCGCCACAGGGATTGTTGGCCGTCGTCAAACAGCCCCAGTGGGATGAAAGCCGTCTGTTGGCGCAAGCCAGGGTATTGGGAATTTATGGGGATCGATTGCGAGACCCGGCGAACGTGGGGGCGATCATTCGGACAGCTGCCGCGTTGAACCTCACGGGCGTCTGGTTGAGTTCTGATTCTGCAGATCCCTTTGGCCCCAAAGTCGTTCGTGCTGCGGCCGGTACCGTTGTCACCCTTCCAATTTTTCGTGGATCAGACGCCGGAGTATTCGAGAAACATCAATGCGTGCTGTATTCCGCTCTGGCGCCTTCGCCGGGCGCGGTTCCCTTGAGGAACATTCAATCTATTCCCCACCGGCTTATGATTGCAGTCGGTAATGAGGGGGAGGGATTGGCGGAACAGATCATAAAACGTTCTGCGGTCAGGTTTACGATCCCGATGGCCAGAACTGTCGAGTCATTGAACGTTGCCGCGACGACAGCAATTTGCGCGTTCTATCTGAGTGCTCTCCCGACAGGATCCTAACCCATATGTTTCCCAGGCAGACCTGTCAGGTCATGAGCCTGGATATCGTTGAAAAGATATGGCGATCTGGCCTATAGTCATACTCCATATCAATCGCGTGCCAATAAAGATTACAATCTGTAAATGATAACTGTATCGGACAAGAGTCATGATCAGACTGTGGTGTGGATGAGCATGCGGTTGGTTTTTTCGCTTGGATGTGTGATGAGCGTACTGCAACTCGGCCTTCTATGGACCCTGCCCAGCGCTTTCGCAGAATCCGTGGTGCAGAACTATACGCTGGATGCTATTGTCGATCTGACATTGGCCAAGAATCCCCTGGTGTTTTCTGCGGAAGGACAGATTGAGCAACAGCGCGGGCAGCAGACTGCGGCCGGAGCGTATCCGAACCCGACCGTCATGGGATATACGGGACATGGTGAGCTGCGTGATGCGGGACGGACGAGTAGCGGGGCATCGCTGGACCGTCAATCGCTCACGGAATACAATATGTCGGTGGGACAGCCGGTCGAGTGGCCGGGGATGCGGTCAGCGCGGCAGCAGGTCGCGGACTTGGGGCTGGCGACTGCGACCGTCGGCATGTTGGAGACGAGACTGAATCTCACGTCGCAGGTCAAAGTGGCCTTTTATGGCTTGTTGTTAACGCAACAAGCGGCCGCACTTGCCAAACAGAATCTTGACACCGTCGAGGGTGTCGCGCGAATCGTCAGGGCGAGGGTGAAATCGGGAGAAGCGCCGCAATTCGAATCAATCAAGGCCGAGGTTGAAGTCCTGAAAGCCAGGCAGCAAGTTGCCCGCGCGGATAACGCGGTTCGGGTCAATCGCGTGGTCCTGGACACGCTGACCGGTGGGACCTTGGGATCGACCTATGTGGTACAGGGCGACTTCACAGGGATTCCGAGAGAGTTGCATGTCGAAGGATTAATGGCACGTATGATGGATCAGCATCCGGCCATTCAGCGTTTGCTGAAATCGGTGGAACAGTCAGATTGGAAAATCGAGTTCGAGCGGCAATCACGGATGCCGACCGTTACAGTCAACGGAGGAGTGTGGCGCGAGATGGGGCGAGAGGCCTTTGCAGGCGGGCTATCGGTTCCCTTGCCGCTCTGGTATCGCCGTCAGGGAGAAATCGCCTCGTCCCTGGGCGCAAAACGCCGCGAAGAAGCGGAGTTGCTGCGGACCCGCAATGAGTTAGCCAGAGCGGTCCATCAACATTACCAGGACGCTCGGACGACGGCTGAACTGATTGATGTTTTTGATAAGGGGCTGCTCAAGCAAGCCCAGGAGGCGCTCCGGCTAGCCCAGTTCAGCTTCCAACAGGGGGCATCAAGCCTGCTGGAAGTCCTTGACGCACAACGGGTGCAGCGGCAAATCCTATTGGACTACGCACAGGCA
>SXPO01000147.1 GCA_005793285.1 Nitrospiraceae bacterium | reverse complement strand
TTCAGTCGTGAAAGCGGCCGGGGTGATCGGCGCAGCCACTTTTTCCAGCCGGATACTGGGCTTCGTCCGTGACATGGTGCTCGCGCGTCTGTTCGGCGCGACGCCGGCTGCGGATGCGTTTTTTGTGGCCTTCCGTATTCCTAGTCTCCTTCGAGAGCTGTTTGCCGAAGGGTCGATGTCGTCGGCCTTCATTCCGGTGTTCACGGAGTACCGGACGATGCGCGGCAAGCAGGAAGCGTGGGAATTGGCCAGCGCCGTCTTCACGACGTTATTGACCATCGTCACAGGGGTAACTCTGTTGGGCATTCTTGCCTCGCCCTGGCTCGTCCAACTGCTCGCGCCTGGATTTCAGGAATATCCAGACAAACTTGCGTTGGCGACGTTACTGACCCGCGTCATGTTTCCCTATTTACTCTTTATCAGTCTGGCTGCGCTGGCCATGGGCATTCTCAATTCTGTGCGGGCCTTTGCCGTGCCGGCCTTCTCTCCCCTCTTTCTGAACATCTTCATTATCATTGGCGCGTTGTTTGTCTCGCCGCAGCTTCCCGAACCGATTGTCGGCGTGGCGATCGGTGTGGTGGCCGGAGGGGTCGCTCAATTTGCCATGCAGCTCCCCAGCCTGAAACTGCGCGGGTTGTTGTTCGGGTTTCGCTTCGAGCCGGGGCATCCTGGCCTGCGACGGATCGGCTGGTTGATGGTGCCGTCGCTGCTCGGTCTGTCTGTGACCCAGATCAACCTGACCGTCAGTACGGTGCTGGGATCGTTTTTTGCCGGAGGGCCCACCTATTTATTTTACGGGATGCGGCTGATCCAGTTTCCGCTCGGCATCTTCGGTGTGGCCTTGGCGACGGCGATTCTGCCGACATTGTCGGCCCAAGCGGCGCGTGGAGCGATGGACGAGTTACGCACCACGCTCGGTTTCGGTCTGCGTATGATCCTGTTCATCATCGTGCCGGCAATGGTGGGTCTGATTTTACTGCGGACTCCGATCGTCCATCTCTTTTTCGAGCACGGCTCGTTTACTGCACAAGATACGGCGGAGACCGCGCTGGCAGTTCTCTGCTACGCGGTCGGGTTGTGGGCGTTCGGCGGGGTGCGGATCATTGTGTCGGCGTTCTATTCCCTCCAGGACACGAAGACGCCGGCTGTTTCAGCGGCGATCGCTGTGGCCGCGAACATTCTCTTCTCGCTGGCGCTGATGTCCTCTCTGGGGGCGGCTGGGCTGGCCCTTGCGACGGCATTAGCGGCCATGGTGAATGGGGGTATCCTGGTGGCGGTGCTCAATCGGCGATTGGGCGGCATCGAATGGGGGAGCGTGGGGCGATCGTTCCTGCGCGTGCTCGTGGCATGCGCGCCGATGGTTGTCGCCTGTTGGTGGGTGGCCAGCGCGCAGATATGGGCGCATCCCGACGACTGGATTGCGAAATCGTCGATGCTCGCCCTGGCTATTGGATTGAGCGTATGTAGCTATCTCGGAGCCCATGCGCTGCTGCGATCCGATGAACTTGACGTGCTGTGGGGCATGGTGCGAAGAAAACTTGGATGGTTGGCCGGACGATAGGAGATACCATGCGGCGCGCAATGATCTTCAAGTCGCCTTGGGGCTGGGTCGGAATCTCCGAGACAGCCACAGGGATTGATACGATTGCGTTGCCCAAGCGATCAAAACGGGCCATCGAGTGTGGTCTCCGCGCGATGGCGGACGGGCCGTTTGAACCGGGAGAGTCTGAGCGGTTGGAAACCGCCCGCCGCCAATTGCTCGACTATCTTGGGGGGAGACGGAATGTATTCGATATCCCGCTTGACCTCTCGCGGGGCACTGCATTCCAGCGGCGAGTGTGGCGGACGCTGCAACGGGTTCCATTTGGGAAGCTCCGCTCGTACCAATGGATTGCGGCTCGTGTCGGTGGACGGCGTTATGCCCGGGCTGTCGGCAACGCAGTCGGCGCGAATCCTTTGCCGATCGTCGTCCCCTGCCATCGCATTGTCGCGCAGGATGCGTCGCTGGGCGGCTTCTCCTGTGGGTTGCCCATGAAACGAAAGTTGCTGACGCTTGAGGGGACGTTGTCCATGCTGAGGAGCAGATAGTATGTGGCCTATGGTTCGAACGAGACGAATCTTTGGAAGGCCGGTGACAGTTGCCATATTGAACGATGGACCGGTCACGTTTGTCGTGGATAGCCGGGAGGACCGCTCCTGATTAGCCCAAGTCAAGTCTCCCAGACGAGGACCGATAAAGCAGCAGGAGCATCAGTAGGTTGCCGTGAGCCTGTTATAATTGAGGCCAGAGCCTGGTCACATTTCATGAGGTGTTGCGATGGGAGTTCAAGTCCCTCTACAGCATCTGTTGCGTCGGCTGTTCGGAGCCCTGACCGAGAAAAGCTTCACTGAGCATCTTGGTTGGCCGGACCAGAATGTAACCGGCTACGTCTCCGACCTTCTCGTCAATTTTACCCACACCGATCATCTGTATAAGATCAGAAATCAGCAAGGCCAGCAGGTCGATACTGTCGTCGAGCTGCTGTTTGAGTCCGAAGTGATGCTTGAGGCGCAGTCGTTGGACCGTGAGCGGGATGTCCACCGCCACATCGGAGATTTTACCCTGTTCATGGCCGGGCTGTTTCCAGAGTATCTCCGGAGGCTCAAATCGGCGGGATTGATCTATCACAAGGACTTTCTCGTGGATTACGTAAAGACCGGCAAGCGGTCGTACGGCATTGTGGCCAAGATCGGTCGTGACGATGCCGAAGGCAATCCGCCCGTGTTTCAAAAACTGTCCGAGAATTTTGAGCTTTGCGTCACTGGTTTGGGTTTCGTTCGATCCGATCTGGACCGCATGCAAAATCCTGCCTATCAGCGCACTCGGGATCTTCTGTTGAATTGAAACCGGCGAATCCTATCCTGCTTGTTCATGGAGGCGCCGGCCGCCGTCCGATGACCGCCGTCGAGGCAACCTGTTTCACCTGGCTTTCCCGGTAACGACTATCGAAGCCACAAAGCAGTTTTATATGGAAGATTTCGGTTATACGCTGGGCCGTGAATCATGGCTCGCGTATGCGCGCGGCAGGCGACACGTTGTGGACCCATCGAAGGATGCGCTGGTGCCGCTTTGCCAGCGCCACGGTTTTTCGGAGGGGGTCGTATCGTTGTGGCGACGGCAGCATGGCGGCGAGCCAGGCCGCTTCGTCCAGGGTCAGCTCAGCGGCGGATTTGCCGAAATGGTGGCGGGCGGCGGCTTCTGCGCCATAAACCCCGCGTCCCCACTCGGCTACATTCAGATACAGTTCGAGGATGCGCTCTTTGGTCAGGTGGTGCTCGAGTGCTCGCGTGATCAAGGCCTCGTGAGTTTTTCTGATCAGCGAGCGTTCCGAAGACAAGTACAAGTTTTTGGCTAGTTGCTGCGTAATCGTACTTCCACCTCGTTTCATTTCCCCCGCTTCAAAATTATGGAGCGCGGCCTCTCGAATGCCTTCCCAATCGAACCCTTCATGGGTGAAGAACGAGGCATCTTCTGCCGCAATCACAGCTCGTTGCAGGTGTGAGGAGATCCGTGACAAGGGCGCCCAGGACCATTGCTTCAGGACGGAGCGTTTCTCTTGAGCCGCTTTCTCCGCCCGGCGATCCATGAGAGCAGTCGATGTCGGGTTGTGCCGGGCGAGTGCTCCCACATCGGGCAAGGTGGCCAGCCAGGTCAGCGCCAATATGCCGAGCGGAAGTCCCACAATCAGGATACTCCAGAGGAGCAGGCGAATGATTATCCGGCGTTTGGTTGACATCAGTGTGCGGGATGCGTATGTGTAACAGCGTGAGATAAGGGCGAAGCACCAATCTGCTGTCCTGAATTCCACGCGTCCGTCTAGGAATGGCATGAAAATCGTTACGGCTGAGTTTATCAGAAGCTGTGTTGATCCAGAACAATTTCCTCCCGGCGACTTGCGTGAGATTGCCGTGGTCGGACGTTCCAATGTGGGCAAATCTTCTTTGATCAACTCACTGCTGAATCGGCGGGATCTGGCGAAGGTCAGCCGGACACCAGGGAAAACAAGGGCGGTGAATCTGTTTCGGGTGTCGACATCCGACCAGAATTTGGCGCAATTCTATCTGGTGGACCTGCCGGGATATGGATTTGCTAAGGTCTCCCGGTCGATCCGTGCCGAGTGGGCGCCGTTGCTGGAAGCCTATCTGACCGATCGATCTCCGTTGCTCGGTGTTGTGCTGCTGGTTGAAAGCCGCGTGGTAACCGATCAAGATCGCCAAACCCTCGCCTGGCTCCGTTCCATCGGGCACAATCCACTCGTCGTTGCCACTAAGGCCGACAAGCTCAAGCCTAGTGAACGGGTGCGTACCCTTCGTCAAACCCACCTGGATTTGGGATTAATCGAAGGGGAGATGCTGATTCCCTATTCGGCTGTGACCGGGGATGGGCGGGAGCGGGTGTGGGGAGCGCTGCGAGATCTGGCTAAAATTTGATTTCGATGTAGGCCTTGTTCTTCAGGTCGGCCAGCCAGGATTGAAACCCATCTTCAGTTTTCTGCTCGAAGACCAGTCCTTGGATTTCATATTGCACTTCCTGAAATGGGCGGTACTGCTTGGGTTTCTTGTCCTCCACTCGAAAGATGTGAAACCCATCGGTGCTCTCGACGATGTCGGAGATACCGCCTGGAACAAGAGGCGCGAGCGCCCGTTCGATTGGCGGCAAGAGCTCGCCACGACGCACGAGTCCGACCCTCCCGCCTTGCAGCGCAAGTGGTCCGTCTGAATATTGCAATGCGACATCCTCGAACTTCTCGCCGCGCTTCAATTCATCCATCGCCTTGCGTATCTTGGTGAGCGCATCGGCTGCGCCATCGCGTGAACGAGACTGTACGAGGATTTGGCTCAACGTGTATTCTTCCGGAAGGGCGAAACGGTCGCGATGCCCTTGATAATAGCGCTTCATTTCTGATTCCCCGACCATGACGTTCCCGCGCACTTCTCGGTCCACCACTTTCAAGAGCAGCAGTTGATCCCGGACGGTTCGCGCGTTCTGGGGGTTTGACGGATCGATGGCTCCTCCCTGCTGTTTCATTTGCTCGAATGCGACCTTCACTTCCTGATCAGACACTTCGATCTTCCGCGTTTTGGCCTCTTGCAGTTGCAACTTCCGCTCGATCATCTTTGTGATCGCCATGGATTCCGCTAGTTTCAGTCGTTGCGCGAGATCGTCGCCCTGGTGTTGTTGTTTGATGCGTTCCTGTTGCGACGCCAACTCGCGCTTGACGTCCGACAGCATGATCAGGTCGGAATTCACCACGGCGACGATGCGATCTTCGAGATGCGCCGATGCGAAGGTCGCTGTCAGCGCCAGGAAGCCGATCGATACCGACAGAACCGTGAACAGTGCCATCGGATATTGTCTGCGAGAAACGGACGACACGAGTGCGCGCTCCTTGTTACAAAGGATTGAGAACCGGCAACCAGCCGATTCTACATGAAATGAGTTGGACTTGGGGAGAGTGAAAGGGCTATGGCTTACCCGCATCGTCGGTAATGTGACGGGAGGCGTCGGCGAGTCGAATCGTGGCATTCGTCCGGATATCGGCGATCACTTCCTCGAAGCGCTTGCGGCGCTTGTCGGCCAGAAGTTCTTGGCGAAGCCGTTCTTGGGTGGCCAAGTCGGCCTGGATGATTTCTGTGTCGAGGGGGGTGATCATGACCAGATAATAGCCGCTCTCAGTTTTGATCGGAGCGCTGATCAGCCCTGGTTTGAGGGTTTGGATGACGTCATCGACTTCGGGGATGACCAGGCCTTTACGGTAAGGGCCAAGATCGCCGCCCTGGGCTTTTGATTGTTCGTGGATCGAATAGCGCTTGGCGAAAACGGCGAAGTTTCCTCCGTGATTCACCTGCGTTTCAAGATCTTTTGCAGCCGGAAAATTCGGCAGCAGCATCAGAGAGACCTGGATCTTCAAGGGGTCCAACAGTTCGCGCGAATGAGCCTCGTAATACGCATCGAGTTCGTCTTTTGTGATTTCCACCTTGGACTGAAGTTTGTCCTTCAACAGTTCATCGAGAATCAATTGCTCTTTGTACCGTTGGGCTTTGTCGCGGATCGCGTCGTTTTGATCGAGCCCTCGACGGCGGGCTTCCTGCATCAGCAGCTCACGGGTGATGAGTTCGTCCAGGAATCGCCGTTTGCCCCCGTCCTTCGTGTAGCGGATGCGGGTGGCTTCCGAGAGCTCGCGCCAATGGATATCAAACTCGGTTTGCGTAATGGCCCGTCCATTGACCAGCGCCACGATCGGTTCCTCCTGCGGAGGCGCGCAGCCGGACAGTAGGGCTCCCGATCCGACCAGTAGGCCAGCAAGAAAGAGAGAGAGACGGAGGGGGGTATAGCCGGCGCAACGGACGTAGAGCGACATCATGGGGCGTAGGGTGCAGGTTCCGATCACAAGCCAGAGGCATCCTTTCCGGCTGTGTTGGTATCACAGAGGCTGAGGCTTTGCAAGGTTGTGTTGAGTTCCGAGAATATTGCCGGCCAGCTTTCGCTTGGAAGTTGGATCTCAAAGGAGAGGGGGCTTAGGAAGCGCAAGCGCTTCTTGAGGCGATCCATCAACTGGTTGACAGACTTGTCGGACACCACGGCTTTGGGACTGAACGACAGGGTCACCGACGTGTGATGCACCTCGATCGACAGGAGACGCAGTCGTTTGGCATGAATGCGGAGCTGCATGACCTCCAGCAGCCGTTCGACCGGTTCCGTCGGATGTCCGTAGCGATCTTGGATTTCTCCGTGTAGCAAGGCCAGTTCGCCGACTTGGTTGCAGGCGGTCAGCCGTTTGTAGAGCGATAGTCGTTGATGTGGGTCGGTCACATAGCCTTCGGGGATGAAGGCGGATACCGGCAGTTGCAGTGTCGGGTCCGGCTCGTCCTCGACAACCAGGCCCTTGAGGCGCTGGACCGCCTGTTCGACCATTTGCATGTAGAGGTCCAGGCCGATCGCGGCGATGTGGCCGGATTGCTGTTTGCCCAAGAGGTTTCCGGCCCCCCTGATTTCGAGGTCGGCAGCCGCGATGCGAAACCCCGATCCCAGTTCGGTGAATTGTTGAATCGCAATCAGCCGTTTCTGCGCATCGCCCGTGAGCGTGCCTTCGTCGGGGATCAGAAAGTAGGCGAAGGCCTGTTCGCCTCCGCGCCCGACGCGCCCGCGCAGTTGGTACAGCTGCGCGAGGCCGAACATCTCGGCCCGGTTCACGATGATCGTATTGGCGTTCGGGACATCGAGGCCGGACTGAATGATCGCCGAGGCAATCAAGACGTCCGCCTCGCGCTTCACGAATTTCAACATGACGGCTTCCAGCGGTTTGGCGTCCATTTGGCCGTGCGCCATCACCATGCGGGCTTCCGGGACCAACCGGTGAAGCCATGCGCCGATTCCCTCCATGGTTTCGACGCGGTTGTGCACAAAGTAGACTTGCCCGCCACGGCCCAGCTCGCGCAGAATCGCATCCCGCACGGCTTTGTCGCTGGAGCGGATGACGTCCGTTTTGATCGCCAGCCGGCCGGCCGGCGGGGTATCGATGATGGAGAGGTCGCGGACGCTCGACATGGCCATCTGCAGCGTGCGCGGGATAGGCGTGGCAGTCAAGGTGAGTACGTCGACCTGGGTGCGAAGCTGTTTGAGCCGTTCCTTGTGTTTCACGCCGAACCACTGCTCCTCGTCGATAATAACGAGGCCGAGATCGCGGAATGTGACGTCTTTCTGGAGTAGGCGGTGGGTGCCGATCATGACATCGATGAGGCCGGCTGCAACATCTTTGAGCGCCGCTTTGCTGTCCTTGGGCGATTGGAATCGCGAGAGCAGCGCCACGCGGGCCGGAAAGGGAGCGAATCGTTCCGCGAAGTTGTCATAATGCTGGTGGGCCAGCAGGGTGGTGGGCCCCAGGACCGCGACCTGGCGGCCATGCTCCACCGCTGTGAAGGCGGCGCGCATCGCCACCTCCGTCTTGCCGGACCCGACGTCGCCGCCGACCAACCGGTCCATCGGCTTCGTCGATTCCAGGTCGCGGACGATGTCGCGGATGGCGTTGAGCTGGTCCGGTGTTTCTTCATATTCGAAGGCTGCCTCGAACTCGTGGTACAGCGTGCTGGAGGCTCCATAGGCGTTCCGCTTCACCAGCTCGCGGTTGGCATAGAGATCGACCAGCTCATGCGCCATCTCTTCGACATCCTTTTTCACCCGCGCCGTGGTTTTGGCCCAACTGGTGCCGCCGAGGCGATCAAGCCGGGGAACGTGGCTGTCGGCTCCGCTATAGCGCTGGACTTGGTGCAAACGATCGAGCGGGACATAGAGCGTATCTCCGCCGGCAAACTCCAAAATCAAATAGTCGCTCTCGAAATCCTGAACGGCGAGGCGCTTGAGCCCCCGATATTTGGCGATGCCGTGCTGGACGTGGACCACATAATCGCCGACGTTCAGGTCTTCCAATGAGGACAGGAACGTGGCCGTTTTCGTTTTCGGCTGCGGTTTGTGCCGCGCGCCTTTGGCAAACAGTTCTTCTTCGGTCAGCAGGGCAAGGCGAAGATCGCTTGAAAGGAATCCTGCCGACAGATCGCCGTGCACGACATAGAAAGGAAGTTTGCCCGCACTTCGTCGAGGCCAGACCGATGCGGTCCATTCATCGGCCGGCAGATCATGCTCTCGCAGGAGGGCCAGCAGCCGATCGACCTGCCCGCGGCTTCGGGCTACCACGGTGACCCGATACTCGTCCCTGAGGTGTTCCAAGAGGCTGAGGGTCTGTGTGAAAGGCGTGCCTCTCACACCGAGTCCAATACTGGCCGGTGTCTGCCCGGCAAAGGACAACAGCGGGGTCCAGGAAGAGTCCGGTGCCGCCAGCGGTTCCAGGGCCAGTGTCGGCCAGGGCGCAAAGGCCCGTTCTAAATCTTCCCACTGTAGAAAGAGCCGTTCCGGTGTCGGATAAGGCTGTGCAGCGTCACGGTCGACATGGCGGAGATACCCGTCGTCGATCTTCTCCCAGGCGGTCTTGCAGGCCTTCTTCAACGCCTCCGGCTGATCGAGAGCGAGGCAGGGAGGGGCAGGCAGGTAGTCGAACAGCATGTCCATGTGTGCATAGAGATCGGGGCTGCGCCATTCGGCGTCCGGCGCGATCGGCGCAAGCCTGTCCGGAGCGTCCATGGGGCGAAGAAACTCTCGTGCCGGCAAGACCACCCCATCGCGTAATGTTTCGATCGAGGTTTGGGTCGAGGGATCGAACAGGCGGATCGATTCGACTTGGTCGCCGAGAAATTCGAGGCGGAGTGGATCAGCATAGGCGGTTGAGAAAATGTCGACGATGCCGCCCCGAACGCTGAACTCGCCGGGGATCTCCACAACCGATACACGCCGGTAGCCCAGACGCAGGAGCCCGGCCAGGAACGGTTCGCGTTCACAGGCGCCGCCGGTTTTGAATCGAAGCACCGCTTCTTCGAATGTGGAACGCGGAATCAAACGATGCATGGCGGCAGCGACCGACGTGACCAGTATCAGGGATGAGCTGGTCAGCAGCCGATACAACGTCGTCATACGGCGCGCGATCAATCCCACATGCGGCGCCGTTTCCTCGTAGGGCAGCGTTTCCCATTCAGGGAACAAGGCGAGGGTGCTGAGCGGGAAACCCATGAGGCCGTGGAAAAACTGCAAGTCGTTGTAGATTCGTTCAGCCGATGCGTCGTCGGGGGTGATAACGACCCATGGACCAGATTGGTCCGGTGCGTGCCTCTGTGTCTGGGCGAGCAGCGTCAAGGCGCAGGCCGGCGTTGAGCCGTGCAAGCCTGTGAGGCAGGCGCGGGCTCGGTCTTGACTCAATGCCGAGCGGAGCGGAACGAGCCATGCTGTAGAGTCGGCGCCGCCGTCGGAGAGCATCACGTCGTGGTCGAACGAATACGTTGAAGAAGCGCCGTAGTGGACAGGCCTGGCACCAGCGGGATGGTTGTCACGATGCCGCCGCGGGCTTCGACGATCGCGCGGCCCACGATTTTGTCGATCGCCCAATCTCCGCCCTTGAGCAAGACGTCCGGCTGCAAGGCGGCGATCAATTGCTCGGGGTCCGGTTCCGCGAACAGCACGACATAATCCACGCAGCCCAAGGCGGCCAGCACTTCGGTCCGCTGGGCCTCCGGCACGATCGGACGGTCCGTGCCTTTGTCCAACCCGCGCACCGAGGCATCGCTGTTCACGCCGACCACAAGCAGGTGGCCGAGGGCTTTTGCTGCTTGGAGGTAGCGAACGTGGCCGACGTGCATCAGGTCGAAGCAGCCGTTGGTGAAGACGATCCG
>SXPO01000146.1 GCA_005793285.1 Nitrospiraceae bacterium | reverse complement strand
TGGAAGTAAGGGAATGTCCCCTCCACACCTGACCTGCATTCTTTAGGCTTGCCGCTATCGGCCGATGGAAGACATACTCGAAACTCTACAGAAAGCCCATCACAATGCTGCCGTCAGGCATGCAGGGAAACTCGTTTGCACAATTTCAAAAAAGTCTGAAAATACTCACTGCCCACACAAAATTGTGCGTGAATGCTCTCATCCCCATGTTCTGTGGATAATCCTGTGAACAAGTTCCTGCGTGCGCGCAGAAACGCGTGAATTAGCCACAGATCGATTCACAATGCCTATTTTTAGGCGTCTGCGGAATCGTGGGCATACCCCTAGTAATTGTGGCCGGAAGAAGAATTTATTATTTTTTTCTACATTCTTAGGCCCAGAGGGCTTGACATAATGGAATCAACGATTCCGGAGCGTCTTTTGCCTTTGTCAACAGGATTCTTATCCACAACCTCAACGATTTTCTGGTGGCTAGCGCCCGATATGACGGACAGGAGCAGCGTTCCCAATCTGTCAAGCGACAAGCTCAAACATCGTCGCAGGGGGAACGAACGGAGAAAATCAAGAGAATCATTCGCTTGTGAAAAATCGAGATGCAGGACGTTCGGCAAGATTATTTTTTCGATACACGTAACGTACTGATGCCGTTGAAGACCAAGAATCCTTCCCAGTCAGTATCCCCGCCCTGTACTGCCCCCTCGGCCCATTCGATCCAACGGCAGCGCCTCGTACCGCTTCTTTAAGTCCGGATGCCCGTTGAGAAAGCCCTTCACCGCCGCATCATCGGCAAAGATCTCCGAGCTGCGCTTACGATAGTCCGCAATGGTCAAGTGATGCTTGGCGAGCAGCGCGCTGAGCTTCGCATTAATATCGGCCCCCATTTCCTTCATCTGTTCAGGAGAAGGCCGCTGCCCCTCGGCAAACTGCGCTCCACCCTGAAAGTAATTCACCATCATCTCGCCGATTTCAATGCGGGCCTTCACGAACGTTTCTACTTCGACCGGTTCCGCTGCCAAGCCGACGACCGCGGAAAGCATGATACCCACTACAATGGCGAGCCCGTATCTCATCTGATTCATGGTCATCATTTCCTTTTCTTCGTGTGAATCAAGGGAACCTCCGCACGATGGAACGCGTTCATAGCATCTTAAAGTCAGAAACAGATAGGCTCATACTATTCATCTTCCTCATCACTCCTGTGCGCCGAGGGGATTCCGTACCGCTTACATTTTTCCCACAGCGCTTTGCGGGACAAGCCGAGGAGCTTCGACGCCGCTGTGCGGCTGCCTTCAGTTCGCTCCAGCACAGACAGAATATACTCCTTCTCGAAGCCCTCCCGCGCAGCAGCCAGTGAGGTCAGGGCTGTATCTGCTTTTTTCGCCCCCCCGGTCAGGCCCTCGCTGCAAAATCCACAGGAATCTTGTGGCGGCCCGCCCAGGTACGGACAGGATTGGAAACCACACAGGTCGGCCGGCTGAATCACATCCCGCTCATGTCCCAAGGCCACGGCCCGTTCGACCACGTTTTCCAGCTCGCGCACGTTCCCCGGATAGGAATAGCGCAACAGCAACTCGCGCGCAGGCGGCGAGAATCCCCGCAACTTCTTGTTCAACTTGCCTGAGCAGGTACCCAGCACATGTTCGGCAATCACCAGAATATCTTCCTGCCGCTCCCGCAACGGTGGAATGATCACTTGCACGACATTGAGCCGGTAAAACAAGTCTTCTCGAAACCGCCCCTGCGCAACTTCCTTGCGCAGATCCTTTTGTGTCGCACAGACCAGGCGAACATCTGCATCGATCGTATCGTTTCCCCCTACCCGCTCGAATGTTCGCTCTTGCAACACCCGCAGCAGTTTCACTTGAACCGCCGGAGACAGTTCACCGATCTCGTCAAGGAACAATGTCCCGCGATGGGCCAACTCAAATCGCCCCCGGCGCTGGCGCATTGCCCCGGTAAACGAACCCTTCTCGTGGCCGAATAGCTCGGCCTCCAGCAATGTTTCCGGCAGGGCGGCGCAACTCACCTTGATCAGCGGAGCATCCCGCCGGGGACTGTTCTGATGCACCGCATTGGCCACCAGTTCTTTCCCCGTTCCGCTTTCGCCCAGAATCAATACCGTCGAGTCGGTCGCCGCCACCAGCTTGATCTTTTCCAGCACCGCGCGCATCCGGCTGTTGACGCCTAGAATGCCGCCGAAGCTGAATTTGTCTTCCAGCACCGCCTTGAGATCATGATTTTCTCGGCGGAGCGCGACTACCTGGCCGATCCGCTCAACAATCAGCAGCAACTCATCCATCTGGAACGGTTTCGTAAGATAATCGATCGCGCCCAGCTTCATCGCTCCGACTGCCGTGTCCACGGAACCGTGCGCGGTGATCACCACCACCTCCGTCTCCGGCGCCTTGTCTTTGGCCGCCTTGAGCACGGTCAACCCGTCGGCGCCGGGCAGCCGCAAATCGGTAATCACAAGATCAAAGCGCTTGTGCCAGATCGCGTCGATTCCCTCGGTCCCGGACGCGGCCGCATGCACGTCGTACCCGATAGCCTCCAGCGCATCCACCATCGACAATCGCATCAGCGGTTCGTCATCGACCAGGAGAATCGTCAATCCCTTCATGATTGTTTCTCCACAAGCGACGGTTCAGGCAACACAGGCAGACACAGGGTGAACGTCGTTCCTTTGCCGACTTCACTCTCCACAAGAATCTTCCCGCCATGACGCTCAACGATACCGAGATTCACGGAGAGCCCTAACCCCGTTCCCTCCCCTTCGCCTTTGGTCGTAAAGAACGGATCGAACACGAGCGGCAGGATGGAGGGAGGAATGCCCGACCCCGTATCACCGACTTCAACCAGGCAGATTCCCTCGGCGACAGAGGTCCGAATCGTCAATACCCCACCATGCTTCATCGCCTGCACCGCATTCAAGAGCAAATTCATCAAGACCTGTTCGATCATGTGGCAATCTACCATCACGCTCGGCAGACCGTGTCCCAATCGAGTCTCCAGCGTAATCCGATTGGGGGCGAATAGGTGGGTCGTCAGCACCAAGACCTGCTCGACGATCCGATTGATGTCGGCCGGGCTAAATTCCGGCTCATGCTGCTGAGAAAAATCGAGCAGCTGCCGGACAATTTTTTGCACCCGGCGGACGCCATGTTCCATCGATGCCCAATATTCCTCCTGACGAGCCTGGGATACGCCCCCCTTTCGAAGGTTGTAGAGGCAATTGAGAATCCCGCCGAGCGGGTTATTGATTTCGTGCGCCACGCCCGCCGCTAATTTCCCGACGGAAGCCAGCTTCTCTGAATTGAGGATCTGCCGCTCCAGCTTCTTCGTCTCCGTCATATCGCGCGCAATGCCGAGCACACCGAGGACCTCTCCCTCGACCCCTTGAAGCGGAGACACACTGACCATCACCGTACGGGTTTCTCCCAGCCTGGTCATGACTTCGACTTCATAGACCTGCTTGGCGCCGATGTCCAAGGTGCTCTTGAGCCGCCGGCCACGGTGCCGCCGCGAAAGCAAGGAGAGATAGGGCCGGCCCAGCAAATCGTCTTTTCGATAGCCCCAAACATCGACCTTGCTGTTGACATAGGTGAAGCGCTGATCCGTATCGAGCGTGTAGATGACGTCGTTGGCATTTTCGAGCAGATTCTCCAAATACTGTTTCGTTTCTTCAATTTCCCTGGTCCGCTCACGCACCTTCGACTCGAGGTCTTCCCGGTAGGACTGTAACTGGCGCTCCAGCCGCTTTCGATCCGTAATATCCCGGAGCTGTAGCATGACCAGCACCTGATCGCCGCCTTCCACCCGAATCAGATCCAGTTCAACGGGAGTCTCAAGCCCATCGACATGAAAGACAGTCATTTCCTGGGTGGACACCTGTTGACGACCAGTGCTGGTATCGCGCAACCAGCCCACAAACGCGTGGTGATGGCTCAGCGGCACGACATCGAGCACATTCCGCCCAATGATGCTCGCTTCCGAATGACCCAGCGCCTGTTCCTCCCGCTTGTTCACCGCGACAACCATCCCCTCGGCGTTGACCATAAATACCGAATCGGCGACAAGATCAAAGAGGGCCTTGTACCGAGCTTGCGATGCGACCAGCTGATGCGTACGCTCGGATACTGCCTGTTCCAACCCGGTGGTATAGTGTTGCAGCTCCTGTTCCAATCGACGCCGATCCGTCACATCTCGAACGAATGCGCGTGAATGAATCAGCCCGCCGCGCGTGTGATCCAAGAGCGCCGTAGCATGAATTTCCACATCAACCGGACGGCCATCTTTCGCCAGTAACACCGTATCCATCGATCCTTGTCCCTGCGCAACCAAGCGTTCAAGATACTGCAAAACTCGCGATTCCTGTCCGGGCTGAACCACATCCCACAACTTCAGCGCCAGCATCTCATCGAGCGCATAGCCGAGCTTGTCGAGGCCTGTTTTATTGACGTGGACGAACCGGCCGCTCCGATCCAACTGGTAAATCATTTCCGGTGAATGCTCGATCAAGTCGCGGTATTTCTCCTCCAGCCTCCGAACTTCCTCCATCCGCTGCTCGATCTGGCCAAACGAGCGCTGAAGATTGGACGCCATTCGGTTAAAGGCATCAGCCAACCGTTCGATCTCATCGCCGGTCTTCAACTCCAGCCGTTGCTCTAAGCGCCCGCTTCCGATCTCCTGAACTCCGTCGTGTAACAGCCGAAGAGGTCCTGCAATGCGCCGGGCAACCAGCACTCCCGTTCCACACAGCATCCCCACGACCAATAGCCCACCTAACAGAACCTTCGCCATCAGCCCACCAAGCGGAGCGAATGTTTCGCTCGGATCTTGGCGCACAACAGTAATCCACTGTTTTCCACCGATGCTTCCACGAGCAAGCCCCTCGATGAACCGCACCGGAGCAAATCCGACCAACCCCTCCTTGCTTCCGTGCGAATCGTCGGCCGCAACGGCCCACCCAGGCTTCAGCATACCCAGCAGGCTGCTCAACTCGGCGTTCACGGTATGCGCTTCAGGCCCCAGCACCGGACAGATCACCACGGCGCCGTCCGAGTTGAACAGCATCGCGTGGCCGGTCGCGCCGACCGACACGTCGGCAAGGGACTGGGACAAGGTATCGCGGCGAAGCAGGATCGTCACGACGCCGATCACGGTCCGCTGTTGATCATCCATAATCGGCGCCGCGACACTCACGACATGGATCCCGAAGGCCGGATCAAATCCGATGTCCCCTACATAGGGCTGCTGGCTTGCCGACTTCACCACCGCCTGCCACCAGGAGGTGGCGGCGTAGGCATACTCGACTTGAGGAATGGAGCTGACGACCAACGCGCCCTGCCCATCGGTCACCAAAATACCGACATAATCCGTCTTCCTGATTTCGTGCCATCGAATAAGGAAGTTTGTTACGATCCGGTTGACAAACAGCGGGAACTCATTCCGTTTATCCCGTTCTCCCCACCGCTGCCGCCAATCGTCGATGATGCCGAGAATAGCTTGTGGATCTTTGCCTTCATAGGTACGGTTGGCCTCCCACACGGCGGTGCGTAGGAACGGCATGGTCGCCAGTTGTTGGGCTTCATTTACGCTGCGCGTGACATGCATATCGATGCGGCGGGCTGCCTCGACCGCCGCTTCTTTGAAGTTGGCTCCGGTCGTCTCACGCAACGCGCGGCGCTCTTCGATGTACAGCAAGATGAGAAGAAGAGTCAGAGGCAGGAGGCCGACCATCACGATCGCCGCGATGATCTTGCGCTGGAGGCTGTGAAACCGGCTCCAGAGTGCCAT
>SXPO01000018.1 GCA_005793285.1 Nitrospiraceae bacterium | reverse complement strand
GTTGCCTTCGGCCACTCGGCCACCTCTCCAGATCACAATTGCTTAGGAAGATCACTCCCACATTGGCGGAAGATCACTCTGCCCGGTGGAAGCGCCGGCGATGAGGGGTGATCTTACCTCAGCCCTTGGGGAAGGCACAAGAGCATGTGTGGAATGTTGCGAGGCGCCTGTAGGTCTTAAGGGGCGACGAACCGTCATGAATCATGCAGGCTAGAACCAGATGAGGACCTGGCTCGCGGCATTACTGGAACGGGACAGGGTATTTTGCGAAGCCGTGAATTGATTGAGCCTTGTTTGGTCGGGAGGGTTCACGGTGAGAAGATCGACTTTGATGCAGTTGGGTTTAACCCATTGCACTTCCGCTAAATTGATTGCGATGTGGGAATCTTCGTCCGGTATCCACAGGTGGAGCTGTATGCGATCACCTGGCTGTAGAGTGTCGGCGGACGCCATTGGCTGGCGAGGAGTTGAAAGATCATACATGCAGCCTTCTCCTTGAAGGCCGTCGCTTCCTCTGGAGAGAATACAGTTGATCGCGACTTGACGGTGGAGTTGAAATGACATGATGTTCTTCCCGTTGAAAGAAATTAGCTATGAGGCTGAGGATAATACAAACAATGGTGTATCTGCTATACCCCGATGCAAGTGAATCTACCCAACAAAAGTGGGGGAGGGCTCGCTCAAGTCTAGGTCTTTGACCATTACGATCCAGGCAGGTAGCGGATGGTTACCACATACCTGCCTCTCCTTCAGAACAGGTGCGAGATTTTGGAAGCAGTTGATATGTTGTGGATTTACTGCTCACATCTGACTCGTCTGGTAGCATCAGCGTAGAGGCCAGGGCTTCATCTGCCTCCCGGTTGTCTTCCGTCCGCAAGAGTCCCTCCCGATTTAAAATTTTAATCGCATTGGTACGGGAGACAATCGGTGGGTATTCCCGAAACTGGCCTGCCGAGACAAAGGGCACCTGAACTGTCACGGTACGGTGGTCCTCATAGATAAACCGGCGTAGACGATCGTCTATCGGGGTTTTCAAGCTGAGGACGGTGGAGGTTGCGGGGGCGATGGCAGCGATGGAAATGATGTACGCCGGCCTCGTGGCGCGCAAGGGTGTATCCATATGGCCCGTCGCCTCTACATTCGGCGAGGTGAGCAGCTCTGTTGTAGGACTCAGGGCCGGCGACCTGACGCCCAGACGAAGATGTGTAAGAGGCTGGTCCGAGGCATTTTCCAGCAACAGCTTGAGGATCACCCATGATTGCGGATTGGCTATCGGGTCTTGTCCTGTTGGTTGCGTTTCTTTAATCAGGCGAAGGCTACAATTTGTGACAAGATTCCGCTTCTCGAAAAAATAGGTTGTGGTAGTGCCTTCAGAGAAAGAGGCACGTTCATAGGTGTAGAACGCAACCCCTACCTTGATGATCGTTGGTCTGAACCAGGACACGACGGTCGGGAGGCAGAACGGTACGATGACGGCAAACAGGCCAAGTATGATGATCTTATTCAGCCGGCTTTGCCGCCAAAACCATTGCCAGCACTTCTTGAGGAACTTCATGCGCCTCCGCTTGTGGACGGACGAACACCTCTCTTTGCAGAGGTTTCATGTAAGCAGGATATACAATGCGTTTGCCATGTGACAGAGACCATCGGAGAACACACATGGCGGAGGGGGCGAGATTTGAACTCGCGGATGAGTTACCCCATCTCCGGTTTTCAAGACCGGCACGTTCGACCGCTCCGTCACCCCTCCGCACCACGCGTGCTCGTTGCCGACTACTATGAACCATGCAGGCTAAGGCTGGATCTTCTCTAGCCCCCCCATATAGGGGTGAAGCGCCTCGGGAATCAATACCGATCCGTCCGGCTGTTGAAAGTTTTCAAGAATGGCGACCAGCGTTCGTCCGACCGCGAGGCCGGAACCGTTTAATGTGTGGACGAATTCAGTTTTCGCGTCTTTTTTTCCACCGGCCGGACGATACTTGATGTTGGCTCGTCTGGCTTGAAACGATTCGAAGTTACTGCACGACGAAATTTCTCGATATTGTCCCTGGGAAGGCAGCCACACTTCAATGTCATAGGTCTTTGTGGCGGAAAATCCCATATCGCCGGTACACAAGGTCACGACGCGATAGGGCAGTTTCAGGCTTTGCAAGATGAACTCGGCATGTCCGGTCAACCGCTCCAGCTCCTCGTAGGAGCGATCGGGAGTGGAAAAGGCGACCAACTCCACTTTGTTGAATTGATGGAGGCGGATCAGGCCGCGGGTGTCTTTTCCATAGGATCCCGCTTCCCGTCGAAAGCAGGGAGTATATGCGGTATAGCGAATGGGCAGGCGGTCTTCGCTCAGGATTTCCTCGCGATGCAGGTTCGTGACCGGCACTTCAGCAGTCGGAATCAAAAAATAGTCTTCATCCCGCAGCCGAAAGAGATCTTCCTCGAACTTGGGAAGCTGACCGGTTCCGGTCATGGCCCGTCGATTGACTAGTAGTGGGGGGAGGACTTCCCGATATCCATGAGAGCCGGTATGCAGATCGAGCATGTAGTTGATCAATGCCCGCTCCATACGAGCCCCCGCGCCGCTTAGAACGGCGAACCTGGCTCCGGCGATCTTTGCCGCGCGATCGAAGTCGAGAATACCAAGGGCTTCGCCGATTTCCCACTGGGGTTTGGCTGGAGCCGTGAAGGAGGGGATCGTACCCCATCGACGGACCTCGATATTTTTAGAGGCATCGCTGCCGATCGGAACTGTCTGATGAGGAAGGTTGGGGATTCGGAGGGCCAGGTCGCTCAGGGCTTCCTCAATTCCACGCAGGCTGTCTTCAACGTTCTTGATGCGGTCGCCCAGTCCTTTCATGGCCGCCATGGCTGCTTCAGCCGGTTCTTTGGCCCGGCGCAACCTCGCAACGTCGTCCGATCCTTTCTTAAGCTCAGACCTCAATTGTTCGACCTGAGTCGTCACGGTCCGCCGTTCGTCGCTGAGCTTCTGAACAGCATCCCAGGGCACATCCTGTCCGCGTCGTCCCAACGACGTACGAATGAGGTCCAGATTGTCCCGCAGATATTTTGGATCGTGCATACATCACCCTTCAAAAAGCGTCTGGAATCTAGCATCGGAGTAGGGGAGAGTCAACGAAACCGGTGTCCGTCCGCCGAGATAAATAGAGCACCCGACTGGATTTGACAGTGCCTGGGCTTGGGGGACAGGATGGGCCATGCGAGCCACTTCAAATCCGCCGATTCCATACGATTTTCAACATCGAGAATTACTGGAAGCACATTATTCTGAAGAGGAGTCACAATGAAGCACAATCCTGGATTTTTACAGCTGGTGGAGCGTGTAAAGCAGCGGGTGAAGGAATGCACGGCGGCGGAGGTGAAGACCCAGTTCGATCGGGGAGAGCCGTTCCACTTTATCGATGTTCGTGAAGATCATGAGTTTGCCGCAGACCATGCCAGAGGAGCCCGGCATCTGGGCAAGGGGATTATCGAACGCGATATCGAGACGGCGATCCCCAATAAAGAGGCCCTCATTGTGCTCTACTGCGGTGGAGGGTTTCGGTCGGCGCTCGCTGCAGATGCGTTGCAGCAAATGGGGTATGACAATGTGGTCTCGATGGACGGGGGAATCAGAGCCTGGCGGGAGGCTGGTTATCCCATGGGATAACCAGCCTGCATGCCTGTCGGCGTTATTTGTTTGTCCGATCGAATTCTTTGACAACCTGTTCCGTTAGATCGATGGCGTCTTTATTGTAGATCACGATTTTGACGGTTTGCTCGCTTCCTTTGTCGACGACGAGCGAGAAACCACCCTTCTCAGCCATGGCTTGGGTGGCCACTGAGATCTTCTTCATATATTCATCGACGAGTTCTTTCTGTCTCTTCTGTAGGTCTTGATTGAACTCCTGTGCGCGTTTTTGATAGTCCTGAATTTTTGTTCGGAACTGTGTTTCCTTGTCTTTTTTCTCCGTCTCGCTGAGCTTGGGCAGCTGATCCTTGAGCTGCTTCTCGTAATTGCGGAGCTCTTCTTCGTCCTTGGCCAGGAGTTTTTGTCTGATGGACACATACTCCTTCAATCCCTCAAGCGCTTTCTTCCCGGCCTTTGACTTTTCCAGGACGGACTGGGGATCTACGACACCCATCTTGAAGGGGTCAGAGGCCTGACTGATCGGCGCGACTGTCAAGAATGCCAGGGCGGACAGCCCTACGGCGCATAATGTTCGCACAGCAGAAATTCGCATGAAAACTCCTTGCAAAAGAGAATGTATCGATTGGTGGAGAATAGCCAGGCGGTTGCGGCCTGTCAAGCCAATGTCACGCGGATATGTTGCTACCAGGTATCGAAACTAATCGATCCTTCACCCATCCCGACGTCGATGTTATGTTTCCACTTCAAGCGCCGGGCGACCGCCCGCAGAGTATGCTCATCCGCCAGCTTCTGGTCGAAGGGGTCCGGCACCTTGAAAAGGATTTCTTTCTTGAGCGGCGGGTCGAATCCCAGTTCGTCCATCGCCAGGGCTAGAAAATTCAATTGGGTCAGCCGCGACGCTTGGTTCAGAGCGAGCAGCGCGGCATCCGGGGAAAGATCAGGCGGTCCG
>SXPO01000145.1 GCA_005793285.1 Nitrospiraceae bacterium | reverse complement strand
TCCAGGATTCTGCTGATTTGTTGAAACGAGACGGCTTGCGGAGTCATGGGTTGTTCCTTCCGATGGATCGCCGGCATTCTATGTGCCGTTGAAAGTGGTGTCAATGAAAAGGGTCACGGTGTGAGGACGCGTGTGAAGATGGCGCCGGCTTCGTCGATCTGTTTGGTGGAGACATTCAGATGAGTGACGGCTCTGTAGCTCAGTCCCCCGATCGCATTGATGAGTAGGCCTTGCTCTTTCAAGGCGGCGACGATCTCGGCCGGAGTGCGTCGCTGGTCGGTCACGTCAAAAATCACAATGTTGGTTTCCACATGCTGCGGCGCGATCTGGACCGACGGAATCTGTTGAAGCAGCCAGGCCAGTTTTTTGGCATGGCTGTGATCGTCCGTCAAGCGCGCGACATGGTGTTCCAGCGCATAGATACCGGCGGCGGCGAGGATGCCTGCTTGGCGCATGGCCCCTCCGTACATCCGGCGAAAACGGCGGGCTCGGTCCATGAGCTGCCGATCGCTGGAGATCAGCAAGGATCCGACGGGCGCGCCGAGGCCCTTCGAGAGACACAGCGAGACCGTTTCAAAGTGTTGGGCGTAGGAAGCGGGGGGCAGCGTCGTGGCGGCGACGGCGTTCATCAGCCTGGCCCCGTCGAGGTGCATCGGAATGTTGTGTTTGGCGGCAAGGGCTCGAATTTTTTCGATGGTCGCCAGCGGATAGATGCTGCCGCCCCCGGCATTGTGCGTGTTTTCAAGACAGATGAGGGCGGTGGCGATGCTGTGCGGATCGGTCGGCCTGATGGCGGCCTCGACCTGTTCCGCGCTCATGATCCCGCGCTCGCCTGGCACCCAATGCAGTTGCACGCCTGCCAGTGCGCCGGCGGCGCCCTGTTCGTAGCGGACGATGTGGCTTTTGCTCTCGACGATGACTTCCTGTCCCGGCTGGGTATGCGACCGGATGGCGAGTTGGTTCGCCATCGTTCCGGAGGGGACGAACAGCGCGAACCGCTTGCTGAGCAGCGCCGCCGCCATCTCTTGGAGCCGGTTGACGGTGGGATCTTCCCCGTACACATCGTCGCCTACCTCGGCGCGGGCCATGGCTTCTCTCATGCCGTCGGTGGGGACCGTCACGGTATCGCTGCGCAGGTCGATCATTCGCTGTCTTTCATTTCCTGTCTTTTCGTCCTTGTCCTTGCGTCGCATTCTAGCAAATTTTCTCCAGGCAGGCGCAAGGACAACTGCTACACTGTACCCTATGGCCGAAGCAGATCATCCGATGTTGGCTCGGTGGGGCGATTTCTTTGGAGTCAAGCGGGAAGAACTCGTCCCCTTGGCCTGGGCATTCGCGTATTTTTTCTGCCTGCTCTGCGGCTATTCCATCCTTCGTCCGGTTCGGGACGAAATGGCCATCGAAGGCGGCATCAAGAATCTGCCCTGGATGATGACCGGAACGTTTCTCACCATGCTGGCCGCGACGCCCCTGTTCAGCTGGCTCTCCGCGCGATGCTCCCGCTATCGGCTGCTGTTAACCGTCTATGCGTTCTTCATCGCCAATCTATTGATCTTCTATCTCTTGATGGCCGGTCATGTGCATCCGGAGTGGGTGGCCAGAGGATTTTTTATCTGGCTGTCGGTGTTCAACCTGTTCGTCGTCTCGGTCTTCTGGAGTTTCATGGACGACCTCTTTACGCCGGAGCAGGGAGCCAGGCTGTTCGGGGTCATTGCCGCAGGAGGGAGCAGCGGTGCGTTGCTTGGTCCGCTCCTCACGACGGGACTGACGTTTGTGTTCCCAGTGGCGGTCCTCATGCTGGCTTCGGCGGGGTTTCTGGTACTGTGCCTGGGATGCGTCGCTCGATTGGAGCGATGGGGGCGTGAACGGTCCGAGCACCATCAGGCTCACTCCGGTGATCCTCTCAAGGGAAGCTTCCTGGCTGGAATACGTCTGACATTTTCTTCGCCCTATTTGCTCGGGATTTGCGGGTACCTGGTCATTCTCACCATGACGGCTACGTTTCTCTACTTCGAGCAGACCCGCCTGGTCGCAGAATATCTCGACCAGCCGGAAGCCAGGACGCGCCTCTTTTCCGGTCTGGATTTTGTGACGAACGTGCTGACATGGGTGACCCAGCTTTTTCTCACCAATCGAGTGATTGGCCGGTTCGGTCTCGTCGCGGGCCTGCTGTTGCTTCCCGCGATCAGTGTGGTGGGGTTTCTCGGCATTGCCCTGTGGCCGACGCTGGCCCTCTATGTCGCCTTTTCGGTCTTGCGAAGGGTGGGGGAGTATGCGCTATCCAAACCGTCGCGCGAAGTGTTGTTTACCGTCGTCAGCCGCGAAGAAAAGTACAAGGCAAAGAACTTTATCGACACGGCTATCTCACGGGGCGGCGATGCATCGACTGCCTGGCTGATCACAGGTGTGAAAGCCATCGGGGCTACGACCACCCACATCGCCTGGGCGCTGGTGCCGTTGATGCTTGTCTGGGCTTGGATCGGGCATTTTCTGGCTAGGCGGAAGGAGCGGCTGAATGACCAGCCAAATCGCGCGTGACCCCAACCAAAGCAGGTGGGACCGACTCAAGTCAAAACACGAAGGCCAGCCCTCCGGTTAAAGAAGACCGGCCTTCGACTACTCGCCATTGGGAAACGAGATTCGACCGGCCGTCAGCAATGCTGATATTCTAGTAGAACCCAACGGGGGGGGGATCGACTTTTTCTGCTCGTTGGCAAACCGCCTAAATGCCAAGTGCTTTATTGATGGATCGCCTGACCCTGGACAGGCTTCGCATCAGGCTGCCTTTACTGCCTTAAAAATCACGTGCTATAGTCACTGTTTCGCCACGAATGATGCTTGTTCATCGAACGAGAGTGAATGGAGCGTGACGTCAATGCAGGAAGTGCCCGTTAAGCTGTACCTAGACAAACTGTTGAAAGACTGCCGGAGCATGGCGAGGCGGTTGGCGCTGCTGTCGGGGCCGTCCAAAGCGCGCGCGTTGCGGGCGATGGCGGATCGATTGGCAGCCGACGAAGAAGCGATCTTAGCGGCCAATACGAAGGACGTCGACGCTGTCGGGAAGTCGCACGAGGCCGATGTGAAAAAGGATCGGATGAGAGCGTCCGTCGCGCGTGTACGGATGACGGCCGACTCGATTAAGGAGATGGTCGAGCGGCTGCGTATCATTGCCGAATTGCCCGATCCGGTCGGCGCCGTGACGGCTCGGTGGGAGCGGCCGGACGGGCTTCAAGTCAGCCGGATGCGGGTTCCCATCGGCGTGATCGGGGTCATTTCCGAGCTGAGTCCGCTGGTGATGGTTGAGTCGATCGCACTCTGTCTCAAATCGGGCAATCTCTGTGTCTTCCGTGGCGCGTCGGAGTGGAACCTGACGAGCCGAGCCATAGAAGCGGGGTTGCGTGAAGCAATTGAAACAAGTGAAGTGCCGGCAGGCGCCTGGATTCTGATCGATCGCCCGGAAAAGGATATCGCCGTCGACTTGATGCGGTCCGCGAAAAGTTTGGACGCTATCATTCCACGCGGCGGCGCAGGCCTTCGCAAAGCGGTGATGGAGCAGGCGAAAATGCCGGTGCTCTGTCATGACGGTGGTCTTACGCAGCTCTATGTCGATGGGGATACCGATATTCCCATGGCGCAGAACATGGTGATCAATTCCAAGGCGCAGTTGTTCGGCGCGGCCAACGCGCTGGATACCTTGCTGGTGCAGCAAGTGATCGGGCGGCAGTTCTTGCCCCCGCTGATCAACCGGCTGCTGGATCAATTCAAGATTGAAGTGCGCGGCTGTCCGAAGACGGTCGCGTTGATGGGGCAGATGGCGATGACGGGCCATACCTCGATTGTGCCGGCGACGGATGCCGATTGGCGCACGCAGTTCCAGGGGCCCGTATTGGCTGTGAAAATGGTGGAGGATTTGGACGAGGCCTTGGCGCATATCGCGGAGTACGGTTCTTGTCTCACGGCCGTCATTGCGACGACTCGCTATGAATCGGCCCTGCGCTTTACGCGCGAGGTCGATGCCGGCGCGGTGTTCGTCAACGCGTCGTCCCGGCTCAACGCGGGGGATAGCTATGGGATGGGGGCCGATATCGGACTCAGCGGGTCGCGGCTGCATGCGAAGGGGCCGATCGGGTTGGAACAGTTGACGTGCGAGAAGTACGTCGGGTTTGGGTCCGGTCAACTTCGCTTGCCGCATCCTGTCCCGGAGACGTACTTCGACGCGATCATGCTGAAGCGGCCATGATTTCCGTGAAACGCGAAACGTTATCCGTCGAGGAAATTCCATGCCGGTCGATGCGAACGACGAGGTACGATCTGCGTTTCACGAACACCTCGCCCGGTGGGGCCTTAAGCGATTCACGTCCGACCGTGACTATTTTGCTTGGCAACGGCGGCAACTTTCTTCTGCAGATCTGAATCATCTCAATCGACAGGTCGAGCTGAAACGGAGCGGCGATTACCGCGACGAAATCGCGTTTTATGACCTAACTTCCCGGCCGACCATCCGTTCCGTCATTCACAGCCAACGGTACGACTACTATGAAGCGGTCGGATTGTCTGTGGCCTCCAGGCTCGGCGACGCCCAGCGCGTTCTCGACTTCGGCTGTGGCACGGGAATTCTCACCACCTTCTATGCCCGTCGATTTCCTGATAAAGAGTTCATCGCGATTGATCGATCACCGGCATCGATTGCGGCCGCTCGGCAGCAATCAAAGGAGATGGGCCAGACCAATGTCCGTTTTGACTGTCTCGATGTGGAGCGTGAATCGCTTCGAGGTTCCTTCGATCTCATTCTGGCGACGCAGGCGCTGATGCAGGCAGAGCAGGATCCTGGCATTCCCAGTGAGAGTTGGCGGACCTTCACGCGGGCTCATCACGCAGAACGGCAAACAGATTTTGAGCAGCGAACAGGAATCGGCGCACGGTTGGACCGGCTCGGTGCGGTCCTGGACTCAGCTGGCCGCATGGTCGTATGTGAAAAAGTAAGACACCTGGCTAGGCGAGTGCCCTTCCAGCGAGCATTGGCGGACAGGGGCTTTCAGTTGATTGAACCTCCTGGATCGATCCGGTATCGACTGATCGAAGAAGCGGTAGACGATGGACCGTTGTATGTAGTGCAAAAAGGGCGCGGGTCTTCTTTGGTGTGGGACGAATCACCGGAGAGAGATGAAGGCCTGGTCTTCGATCGGAATACCGGGGTTGCCGTACAGACGGATTCCAGCAGGCCCCTGTATGAGAATCATTGGCCTTCAGCACAAACGGCATGGGAACAATTGAAAGATCGGGCAGTGACACAAGAAATGACGCGCCAGCAATCGGACGGTCGGCAAGTGCATGTTGAGTTGGGGATATCCGACGAGGTACGGTATTTCTATTGCGCCAACACGTTCGATCAGCGGCAGCTCGTGATCGTTGAACCGGCTCGCGCAGCGATACTCAAAGACTATTACCAGGAAATCATTGGCGGCATGCCATGATGAGGCCCAGATCGGTTCAATCGTTTTTCCTGCGGAATCTTTGTGCGAGTGGCACGAGGTATGCTTGAGGGCTGGCAAAAAAATATTGACTCGCATGAGTTGACATAGGTGACGAAGAGGTGTACAGAGGAACTCGTCAGTTGTTTGTCTCAGTTTCCGCTTTGTGACAGGTTATGGCTTCATATGTCCTCTCGTTCATTCCGAGCAAGGAGGAGGTGAAGATGGAAGACCTTAGTCCGCCGGATTACGATGGCCCGCCGAGTTACGGACGGGCTTCTCGTCAGTCACGCTAGTCGGTTCTCCATCGGCTGCTGTTATCCCGCGTAGGGAATGTACGGTTTAGTCAGCCTCTGTGGAGAACATCCAATGCGTGAGGAACACAAGCGCCTGGGATTGTGCATCTCCCCTGACGAATCGCTCTTGCTCCGACTCCTCGTACGGGTCTGCAGAATTAGCACCAAATAATCGACTCGGCGTCCTAAGCGCCACGCACGGGCGACCACTCAATGTTGAATATTGTGGCTGGTCGTCCATGCTGTGTTGTCGGTGAACAAGATGAACGAGCAGGTTAATCGAAGAGATCGTGAGTCTCAATTCTCTCACGGGGGTGTCGTAAAGTCAGGCTGTGGAAACGTCCCGTCTATTATGTGCTCCTGCTCGTGAAGCTGGAAGTATCTTTGGCCGAGCGTATGTGATGTGAACTCAATGAAAGGGGTAAAGCCATGGATAGTACTTTCATCATGTTCGCAATCGTGATGCTGGGAATTTTTGTCGGCGGCCTGGTTGTTTACAAGAAGAGCGAGTAGACAGTCGAGAGAGAGCGACTGTCTACCGTATCTCGGCCCGATAGCCCATCAGACGGTTCGAGACGGGAGGCGCATTGCGCCTCCCGATCTCCTAGGGTGTGTGTGCCCATATCCGCTGTTTCGCGCATCACTGCTATTTTCCCATGCTCAAAATTGCCAAGCTGTTGAATCCATAATGAAGCGGAAAGGTGGTGCTGCTCAGAATCCTCATCCGGAGAACATTAGAAAGCTCGCTAATTTGTCCATAAGCGCGTATGGTCGCTCCCAAGGAGGGCGCTATGGATATCAATACTATTGTATTTGGGCTTGTGATCGCCGCGCTTTTGGTCGGCGGAATAATTGTCTACAAAAAGGGCCAGTGAGCCGTCTCCGCACGGCGGACTGCTAAGTCCCCGCATCCTTTCTCGGGAGCGTGCCTCACAGAGCCTGTCAGCCTGAATTCGAGGCGCGCTCCCAGACTCTTACGCCTATAGTCCTGTCGAACGCCAGCCATTCGTTGCGAAGGCGATGCCGAGGCTTGAGCTGTCTTTAATCCGAGCAGCCAGTGTCGTATTAACTCGCCACGAATTTCAGTGAGACTCCGTTGATACAGTAGCGCAGGCCTGTAGGAGGAGGGCCATCGTCGAAGACGTGGCCTTGGTGACCGTTGCAGCGGGCACAGTGGACTTCTATACGGGGCATGAAGAATTTTGAGTCTGTGCGTGTTTCAATCACTTTCGGATCGATCGGCTGCCAAAAACTGGGCCAACCAGTACCGCTGTCGAATTTGTGTTCGGATGAAAAGAGCGGCAGGTCGCAGCCGGCGCAGTAATAGATCCCGGCCTGGTGATTCTCATGGAGTGGGTTTGCAAAAGCCCGTTCCGTATCTTCGTGCCGCAGCACCCTGTAGGCCAGCAGCGACAAGAGCTTCTTCCATTCTGCATCAGTTTTTGAGACCTTGACGATCGGCCCGTTCTCAACTTTGGCCGGCATAGGCGCTCTCCTTTCCATGACAGGAGTGAATTATTTGTCGGTTGAATCGCGCGGATAATCCTGACATAAGCCATCAGGGAAGGGCAAGGCGGGAGGGGAGGGATCTTTAAGAAGGGGGTTGTATTTTTTATTGCAGGAATTACAATACGGTTGCATAGGCAATGCTAGTCCAGCTACTCCACCATTTACAGAGAGAGGCGTAACCGTGAGTTGGAAAAATATTCTACGGCTTGTTGTTGCAGTAGGTGTCTGTGGTGCCGCCGGCCAAGTTCGGGCGTACGACTCCAGTCCGTACGCTCCCGGCAGCCTAGATCCTTGTACCCAGGTGTATTTTTCTGCCTTCACGCCCATCCCATTCTCAGCGGAGAAGAATAATGTAGAAGTGGCGCCGAAGTCGGATTTTTCATTTCTTGCATCCAAAACCACCAACTGGCCAAGCATTACCGTGAAAATCAAGGACGAAAAAGTCCCGGTCACTGTCACCACGATCACGAACGGGTACTTGGTTAAAGGCAAACTACCCGCCACCGTGAAAGGCAGTTACATCCGGGTCGAAATTTTTGCCAAAGGGCCGAACGATTGTGACAAGGCCGATGGGTGGTTGCTGAAAGTGGGGAATTAACCGTACCAGAAACGACGTGCACCGGGGAGTCCCTTGTCCACGTCGTCCTGTCAGTGCGAGTTTGAATCATCAGTCTGTCAGAGAGTGCCATCCTGTTGTGAAAGGAAACCCATGTTAAAACGTTCAACACTTATGACCGTCTGTATTATCGCAGCGCTCATCGGTATGCCGACCCTCTCGCTTGCAAAGGCGCGAGGAGGATCGGGAGGTGGATTTTCAAGCGGCTCTCGCAGCGGGAGCTCCTCAATGAGTATGGGCAGCCGTGGATCACGCACCCATCAAGACAATGGCGCCAAGCCGATTGAACAGTCTACCACCGCCAAGCCAACGACGGCCCCGCCGCCTACCACGGCGAGCAACCAGACAGCGCAGTCGGCGCCGTCTTCACAGCCATCTTTTCTGCAACGCAACCCTCTGCTCAC
>SXPO01000144.1 GCA_005793285.1 Nitrospiraceae bacterium | reverse complement strand
TCGCCCGGCACTTCGGCGCTGACCACGCGGATGACGCGTGAGGGACAGGCGGCTTCGCACAGGTCGCAGCCGACGCATTTTTCCGTTCCATCGTCGTAACGCAGCAGCGCCAGCATGCCGCGATAGTTGTCCGGCAATGCGCGTTTCTCGTGAGGATATTGCAAGGTCACCGGCTTGTAATGGAGCAAGTGCGAGAGCGTCGACTTCATGCCGACGAGAATCTCGTAGAACGTGATGGTCTTGAACCATTCCAACAGGTCCATGCGTCTGGTTGTTGCCGGAGGCGCCATAAGAGTTCTCGCGCGTTACTTCATCTGTTGGTAGAAAAATACCGCAATCGCCGTCACCACGATGTTCGCCAGGGCGATGGGCAGCATGACCTTCCACCCGAATCGCATCAATTGATCGTACCGCAGTCTCGGCAACGTGGCGCGGAGCCAGAAAAAGAGAAATAAGAACGAGTACGTCTTGACCGCGAACCACATCGTGTTTTCAACCCAGGCAAAAGACGGCAGACCCAGATATCCGATCAGCGTGCCAGGGTACGGCGCGTTCCAGCCTCCGAGGAACATGGCGGCAGCCACACAGGACACCAGCACCATGTTGGCGTACTCGGCGAGGTAGAAGAATGCGAACCGGAGGCCGCTGTACTCGGTAAAGAATCCGGCGACCAGTTCGCTTTCTGCCTCTGGTAAGTCGAATGGCACACGGTTGGTTTCCGCCACCGCAGAAATCACGTAGACCACGAGGGCGAAAATTTGCGGGGCTGGGAATGCGAAGACGTACCAATTCCAGAACCACCCCGACTGCGCGTCTGTGATTTGCACCAGGCTCAGCGAACCAGACATGATCAGCACACCGACGATGGAGAGCCCGATGTTGAGTTCGTAACTGATGACTTGCGCTGCCGATCGCAACCCTCCGAGCAGGGAGTATTTGCTGTTGGACGACCATCCGCCCAGAATGATGCCGTACGCGCCGATGGAGGCAAAGGCCAAAATATAGAGAATGCCGATATTGATGTCGCTGATGATGAATGGCTTGATGGAGAAGCCGCCGACATCGAAAGACAGGTTGGGCCCCCATGGGATGACGGCGAACCCAATGAGGGCGGGAATCAGGGCCAGAATCGGCGCAATGGTGAACAGAAACTTGTTGGCGCCTGCAGGGACGAGGTCTTCTTTGAAGAACAGTTTGATGGCATCCGCAAACGGCTGGAGAATTCCGTAGGGGCCGACTTCCATCGGACCCATGCGGTCCTGCATCCACCCCAGCACCTTCCGCTCGGCCAGCGTGAGGAGGAGCACTGTCACGATTACGATGCCCGTGACGGCGGCAATTTGAGTAAAGGACACGGCGAGGCGCAACCCTAATTCTGCCACGATAAGACTCCTGGATAGCGGCACATATCGAATAGTGATGTCATCAGGCAACCTTCATCATCGAAACCGACGTCGTCCGGATGGACGGCGTCCTGGTCACGGGATCGACTATGCAGTCGAACAAATGTGTGGACGTTTGACTGAAGTGGTCGGGGAACCAGGCCGAGCCTTGGGGGACCCGTTCACGGATGGTGATGGTCGTGGTCATTTCTCCCCGTACGTTGGAGAGGCGGACCCGGTCTCCGTCCTTCAACGCAAAGCGCGCCGCATCTTGTGGATTGACTCTCAACGCGCCGCTGCCTTCCACTTCCATCAGTCCCCTGGATCTGGTGGATAATTTCCCCGAGTGGAACAAGCTCTGTACCAATTCCAGTTGTAGGGTTCCATCGGGCTGAGTTGCTGCAACGCCGAGTGTATACCGTGCGGCCAGATCCTGCCGATAGCCATCAGCCAGGTAGCGGGTGATGGCTGCGTGGTCGACTTTCGACGGCATGGGGGTCGGGCCGAGGGATCCATAGCTTGGAATGAGGCTCCTGATTTCTTTGAGGATGTCCCTGCTCTCAGCATATTCCAGCGGCGTCCCCATCAGGAATGAGAGGGCGACGAATACTTCCCAGTCCGGACGGCTTTCTCCGACCGGTTCAATCGCAGGACGGACGGTTTGGACGTGGCCCTCAGTGTTGGTAAATGTTCCGCTTTTTTCCATTGAAGAAGCGGCCGGCAACACGACATGGGCAAGGGCTGCGGTTTCCGTCAGAAATAGTTCCTGGCAGATCAACAGATCGAGCTTGCGCAGGGATTCTTCCGCGCGCACTTGAGCCGGGAGGCTTCCCACGGGGTTTTCACCGACGATAAACAGGGCCTTCACGGCCCCGGTTCCGGCCCGGTCTAGGATTTCAACCAAGGAGGCGCCGCTGTGCGGAGGGAGTGTAGTCTTCCACAGCGCCGCGATCCGGTTACAACCTTCCCGATCGGTCATGTCGAACGGGCCCGGCAAGAATTCAGGAGCCACTCCCATCTCGACCGCGCCCTGGTCATTGTTTTCCTCTGAGAGCGGCGCGAAGCCGCATCCAGGCTGATCCAGCTTCCCGATAAGCAAGAGCAGGTCGAGCAGGTTGAGCGAGCCGTGATGGCCGTCTGCGCTTCGCAACAGGCCTTGGCCTGCCAACAGGATCACCCGCCGTCCCGCCGCCAGGACCTTCGCCGCATCGGCAAACGCGGCGGCGTCCCTGCCTGTCGCAGCCTGCATGTCCTGCCAAGAGATCTGTCCCAGCATGTCCGTGACGGCGCGTAGGTATGCCGGTTGTTGTTGCGCCACATCCGGATGCGTCAGGTTCTGCTCAACGAGGGCCTTCACGAGACCGAGCACGGCGTTCCCCATACGCGGAGGCGGGACGCAGAAGTGATGGGAAGATAGATTGGCAATGTTGCTGATCGGTTCGATGGAGGGCTCCAACGCTTCGATGGTGATCAGCGTAGCGCCCCGCTTCTTCACCGCTTCTTTCACTTTGAGGCCGGTGATGGGGTTGGATTCCGTGACGTTCGT
>SXPO01000143.1 GCA_005793285.1 Nitrospiraceae bacterium | reverse complement strand
GACGATGAAGAACGATTCGAAGTTGTGTGGGAATTCTACTCGATTCGAAAACGGCATCGCATTCGGCTCAAGACGCGAGTGCCCGAATCGGACTGTGTGGTCGATTCCCTGACGGACCTGTGGAAAGGCGCCGATTTCATGGAGCGTGAAGTGTACGATATGATGGGCATCCGGTTTCGGAATCACCCGGACCTGCGCCGGATTTTGATGCCGGACGATTTCACGGAAGGCTACCCGTTGCGGAAGGATTTTCCGCTTCGCGGCAAAGGCTGGCGGGACACGTTCGAATTCCTGGACGAAATTCCACGGTAGGACGCGGCAGCAGCATGGCATTTGAAGATCAGAGAACCACGGTCTACAAGGTCAATCCGGAGCATCCGGAAAGCGAGACGCTTCCGACTCTGCGAACCGAGGAGCTCTTGCTCAACCTGGGACCTCAGCACCCCAGCACGCACGGAGTTCTCAAAGTGATTTTGGAGTTGGAGGGGGAACGGCTGGTGAAATCCACGCCGGTGATGGGGTATCTCCATCGTGGAGTCGAAAAGCTGGCCGAGGACGGCACCTATCATCAGTTCATTCCCCATACGGACCGGCTCGACTATGTCTGCGCGATGTACAATAACTTCGCCTATTGCCGCGCCGTGGAGAAGCTGCTGGATCTCAAGGTCCCCGAGAGAGGGGAGTATCTCAGAACGATTGTCGCGGAGGTGCAGCGCATTATCGGCCATCAATTTTGGTTGGGGGCTCAAGCGCTCGATATCGGGGCCATGACCGTTTTTTTCTATTGTTTTCGAGACCGCGAAATTCTGCTCGACTGGTTCGATGAGTTATGCGGAGCGCGGCTCACAACAAGTTGGTATCGCATCGGCGGGGTGGAGCGAGATCTGACCCCTGGGTTGATCGATAAGCTCAAGCAGTTCATCGACTACCTTCCTCCTAAGATTCTGGAATATCAGGTCTTCCTCGAGAAAAACCGCATCTGGCTGGGGCGCACCAAGGGCGTGGCGGTCATTTCCGCTGAAGACGCCGTCAATTTTGGGCTGAGCGGGCCGACATTGCGCGGCTCCGGCGTGGACTATGACCTTCGGAAGTACGAACCCTATAGCGCGTACCCTAAGTGCGAGTTCAGCGTGCCGGTCGGAAAGAATGGCGATACGTATGACCGGTATTGGATCCGGGTGATGGAAATGTACGAAAGCGTTAAGATCATTCAGCAGTGTCTCGATCAAATGCAGGATGGTCCAGTCATGGCTGATGTCCCCAGTGTGACGCTGCCGCCGAAGGAGCGGGTGTTTACAAATTTGGAGTCGATGATCCAGCAGTTCAAACTGTTCTCCCAGGGATTCCAGGCGCCTCCCGGTGAAATTTACTGCGGCACCGAAGCCCACAAGGGCGAGCTGGGTTTTTATATCGTCAGTACAGGCGGAGGAAAACCCTATCGGCTGAAGATCCGCGCCCCGTCCTTCATTCACATGGGCGCCTTCGATCATATGTCCAGAGGCTATATGATCTCCGATGCCTGTACCATTTTCGGGACGTACGATATCGTGATGGGAGAATGCGACCGGTAGGGAGACGTTGCGCGTGAATCGTTGACCGTCAACGATCTGCCGCATCTCTTGCGATGAACGAATAAGGTTGAACGAGTAACGAGGCAACCATGGGGCTGAAGCCAGGCACTAATCCTGACGTCGAGGCCGCGACGATTCAACTCAATATCGACGGGAAGACCGTGACGGCGAAGGACGGGATCTCGTTGTACGATGTCATCTCGATGACGGGAAAAATCATCCCGGCCATGTGCTACCACTATACCTTCGATCCATTCGGTTCTTGCGGCATGTGTCTCGTGATGCAAGAAGGAAAGAAGGCGCCCGTCCGGTCCTGCACCGCAAAGGCGGCGGCGGGGATGGTCATACGAACCGAGGGGGAGGATTTGTTTCTCGCCCGCAAAAAAGCCGTCGAGAAGCATCTTTCCGTGCATCCGCTGGACTGTCCGGTCTGCGATGCAGACGGCCATTGCGAACTCCAAGATATGGCATTCGAGCACGGCGTGACTAATCTTGCCAATGCCAAGCAGAAGTTCATTCCGGAAGATACCCGCAGTCCGGTTCTGGACTTCAACATGAACCGCTGCATCGCTTGCGCTGAATGTATCAACGTCTGCAAAGATGTGCTGATGATCGATGCCCTGCAATTCATGAAAAAGGGCGGATTCAATCAAGTGATCCCGAAGGGCGACCTCGCACTTGCCTGCGAATTCTGCGGGGATTGCCTGGCGGTCTGCCCGGTCGGCGCCATTACCAACAAGTTCTCCAAGTATTTGTACAAACCCTGGCAGATGAAAAAGACGACGACGACCTGCAATTACTGCGGGGATGGCTGCCAGATGTATTTGGAAACAAAAGATGAAGAGGTGATCCGCGTCACCTCGCCCCTGTCCTGGAAGAATAAGTGGGGAGACCGGTCGGAAACGGCTAAAGGCCACGGCGGCCTTTGTGTGCGCGGGCGATTCGGATTCGAGTATCTCGATGGGAAGACCCGGTTACGGCAGCCATTGGTTCGTGAGGGCAACCGGCTGGTTCAAAAACCATGGCTCGAGGCTATGCACCTGGTCGTAGACCGATTCACGCATATTAAGAGCAGATACGGCGCCGATGCCATTGCAGGATTAGTCACTGCACGATGCACGAACGAAGAGCTGTATTTGTTCCAGAAGCTGATGCGGATTGGGTTCGGGAGCAATCATCTCGACAGCAGCGCCCGCTACGGTCATTTGAATTTCGTGCATGCCTCGAAACATGCGCTTGGGCTGGGACGGACGCCGAACGACTGGGAAGATCTCACCAAAGCCAAAGCCATCCTCCTCATCGGCTCGAACATCACGGAAACGAATCCCCTGACGGCCGTGCGGATTAAAGAAGCGATTCGCGTCTATAAGGCACAAGTCGTGACGCTGGATTCTGCCGTGACCAACATGGCCAAGCTGGCTTCCCATCCGTTTGTGATCAAGCCCGGTACGGAGGGATTGGTCATTCATGGATTGATTAAGGCGACGATTGAGCAGGATTTGGTGGATGATGAAGCGGTCAAGAAACATCCCCAGGCTTTCGCCGCACTTCAGGCTGCGGTGGCAGGCCTTTCACTGGACGACGTGGCCTCTCGAACCGGCCTGACCACGGACAGCTTGCGGGACATTGCGGCGATTTTTGCCGAAGCGCCGCGCTCGATCATTCTGTGTGCGGAAGGCATCGTGAGGAGAGCGGGTGGTTACGACAATGTGTTGAAACTTATCGATTTGGCCTGGATCACCGGCAAACTCGGCCGTCCCGGTTGTGGTGTGAATACCGTGACCGAGGAGCCGAATGAGCAGGGCGCCGTCGATATGGGTGTGGCGCCTGAGTTTTTGCCGGGTCAAGCAGGGTTTGATGATCCGGTTGCGCGCGAGCGATTCGCAAAGGCTTGGGGCGCGGCG
>SXPO01000002.1 GCA_005793285.1 Nitrospiraceae bacterium | reverse complement strand
GAAGGGGTCGTCGCACAGCCAAACAACATTCCGATCAGCACCGCTAAACAAAGTATTTTCATGATGCCTCCTTTTG
Source organism: Nitrospiraceae bacterium (assembly GCA_005793285.1). Taxonomy (GTDB): domain Bacteria; phylum Nitrospirota; class Nitrospiria; order Nitrospirales; family Nitrospiraceae; genus Nitrospira_D. Next base: position 4,390 of record SXPO01000002.1, on the reverse strand, counting down.
TTGCGACCATGAACTCCCGGTGAATGACAGCACTACTCTATCCCCACTAGGGATACGTCGCAACTGCACGGGCCTTGCTGGCGGAAGTTTTGAGCAGCCTCTGGAATCTAGATGCTAGTTTTTTGTCTTGATTTTGATAATCGCTGGCAAGAAAAACGTCGAGGTCATTCGTCCACAAAACCTGAAAGAACTCCAGCCCCCAAACCCTTGAAATTCGCGCCTGCAAAGAACTAGCCGTCTAATGCCCCTTGATCAGACGGTAAATGGCCATTTACGACCGTCAGCATCCGGCCAAAAGCGGAAGTTCACCGCCGAGATCGTACCGCCATAAAGCGGTCCTCAGCTCTGTCACATTGACGGCCCCGCTGATCAGGGGCGGCCGCGGAGCAAACGACGTTTGCGCAGCGGAGGGGTACGCCGTCTGGCTCAGAGCGGTTATTATGCGATTCTTCCCGATGCGCTAAATGTGACCTTTGTGTAAGCTAAAGAACACGTCCGTCCTCTTGTCGAAGAGGCCCAAATCAAGACCAGCAAAGCTCCACTCAAAACTGTATTTGCTCGGGGCTAGTAGTCGGCCTTTCTCATAGAGGCTGCTTACAAAAACTCTGTCATCTAGTTTTGGATCGATGTCCCTAATAATCGACGTGTAGTAGTCGCACATCTGTACTAGGTATAACGGATGCCCGGATGTCATTATCGGGTTGCTCATATAAAAAGTCCCTGGTGCCATTCTAAGGGTAGTGTGCATTTCATGAAGTTTACACATTCTCTCCCGCTCAGCTGTCATGCGCCCGTCCTTGGCAGCAGGGGCAAAAACGCTGTGATCAAAAATCCCAATTGCACGGAAGGTGTCGCGCGACACAAAGGCAAAGAGAACATCATCAGTTCTGTCGGATAGCCCACTACTTTGAACGTTCATACCCAAATGAAAGTGGTAAAAACCATTCGTGTTTAGCAGTTGGTCTTTATCTTCCCACGAATCCACCTCACCATCGCTAACTCTATGGACCGGCGTATAGCCGTTCTTGTGCGCCCTTTTTGAGTGATAGGGATATAAGTCGTCTCCATTTCGTACTTTTTCAAGTAGGCCGTTAATGCCGGATTTCAATTTCTGCCAACGCTTATCAGAAGTCACTTCTGGGGCAATTTGAACCTTTCGTGAGCGAGGGGGAACTATTCTGGTCTTCCAGTGTAAGTAGTGAAGCAAAACGCCATTTAGCCCCCCACTTTCCAACTCGCTAATGGTGGCCTTGTTATTGGGATAAAACGGAAGCTCCTTTATCAGGGTCGCCTTCAGTCTTAGCAGTCGTTTTGATTCACCCACGAAGATAAGCCTCTTCTCCGCCTAGACACTTCGCCGTATTCGCCTAACAATGTTTAAGCGGATCCATATAAGAACCAGATCTGCCGTTTTCTCTCCGCGTAACACGCCTTCAATGATTGTGGACAATATCCCATCATCGACGGTGGTGCAATGAGTGACGGCCCATCAACCATTTATCACGGGTTCTTATGCGGATCGGCATAAGACCCCCCTTCTGATAGCGGTCAGTCGTGTACTTCAGCTTTAGGTCGAATTCCGACATTGGATCCGTACAACGAAAATTGACACCCCAAATTGCAATGCAGCAGAGCATCAACCAAATGGGTCGGCCATCTCTTCGTTCGGCCGCGCGCATTGAGCGAGCACCGCCCGTAATATCGTGATTCGATGGTTCTTGTGTGCGCGCTCAGCGAGCGAGGAACGAAGAGATGGCCGACCCTAGTCGGCCATCTGTCCTTCTTGAAACAACTGATTGAGGATGGCGTTTTTCTTTTCGGGATCTTTGTAGTACTTGAGCGCCTTGGCGAAGTTGTCCAAGGCGCTCTCCCGCTTGCCCTTTTGGGAATAGTATTCCGCGATGCCGTGGTAGGCCCGGGGGTCTTGATCGTTGGCCTTGAGGGCTCGATTGAAGGCTTCGTAGGCTGCCTGCATATGTTGTCGGCCCAATGCCATCCAGCCGATGGCGGCGTGAGCCGGGCCGAAGTTCGGATCGGCCACGAGGGCCGCTTCATATTCTTTTTGCGCCAGGTCCAAACGGCCCCTCGTATCGTAGAAATCTCCCAGCGCGAAATGCACCGCTGCGTCCTTGGGATTCAAACGCAAAGCTTCCTTGTAGGACTGTAGGGCTGGCTCGAACTTCCCCTGCTCGGCAAGGGCGCAGGCGAGGTTGGCATGGGCGATCGCGTCGGTGGGATGCAGCTTGATCACTTCGCGATATTGAGGGATCGCTATCTCCAGCCTGCCCTGCTCCTGATAGGCCACGCCCAGGTTGGTGCGAGCCGGCGCATAGGAGGGGTCCAGCCGGACTGCTTCGCGATATTCCTTGATGGCCATTTCCAGATGGTCGGCCCGCTCATGGATCTGAGCGAGAAAATAATGGGGATAGGCGGACTGGGGCGCGAGCTTGATCGCTTCTTTATAGGAGGCAATCGACTGTTCGGACTGGCCTGACTGGGCGAGGAACAGACCCATGACAAGATGGGCGTTGGCCTGCTCCGAATGGCGCGCGACAAATCCTTCGACCCATTCTTTGACCTTGGCAATGTCTTCCGGCTCTTGCAGACATTTCGGGTGGGTGTTCCAGGCTTCGGCAAATTCTCCGCGCAGCAGATAGATGACGTTCAGGGCGAAATGGGGCCGCGGATCGCTGGCCTGGCTCGTGGCGGAATGGCGGGCCCAGGCCAACGCGGCGGACAGGGCTTGATCCCATTGGCCTGCCAACAGGGTTGTTTCACATTGTGCTTGATAATCGGTCATCGGAATCAACTGGGCTATCTGGTGAGGGTATCTTCAATGTCCGGCGAGGTGGCCTGCATGCGATCCCCCAGCATAGGATAACGGGCGGCGATTTTCTGCTTCATCAACCAGGCGATGGTCCGGTAGGACCAGTGGCCTTTGACGCCGGAGCGGATCTTCGCGATGTATTCGGCCTCAGCATAATCCATTTTGAACAGGCACCGCACCTTGAAGCCGAAGGGCGTGGCATAGAGCGATCCCTCCGCGCTGGTCTTCTTGAGTTGCTCGATGTCCGAACGGACCGCGTCCATCGCCTGTCGATATTCCTGATCCAATCCCGCCTGCACCAGCGGCGGCGGCACTTCATGGCCGTGCAGGGTCGTAAAGTTCTGCTGGATCTGCTGACAGCGCCGGTGCCGATGCATGTCGCGCCAGCCTCCGATATCCATCAGCACGTCGAACGTGAAGGCGTAGCCGCTGCGAAACTCTTTGATCAGTTCGTCGTAGGGGCCGCGCGCGCTCATCGCGACATCGATGGCTTCCTGCTTCTGCATGTCAGTCCAGGTGCGGACGACCGCGAGAAGTTTCCGATAGGGTGCATGAGAGACGCGATACAGCAAGGTGGTGACGATTTCGTCCATGGGGTCGTGAGGCTCGATCAGGTCCACCGGTTCCGGTTCGCCCCAGGAGGCTGGCTGGTCCAGCCCTGTTCCCCTGAGCGCATCCTTCGCATATTTGGCCAGGTCCTGATAGACCGAGGCCTGATAGTCGTTCGCCTTGGCATGGCGGGCCAGCGTCGGCGCGAGAGGTTCATGCGCGGCAGACTGCCCGCAGAGCTCGCCCCAGATGTTCACGGGCGACCGTTGGCAGGCATCCTTGAGTTCGTCTCCGATCGAGCGCAATTCCGGCAATTGCGAAGACAACAATCTGGTGATTTGCTTCTCCAGCGTCCTGATGCTGACGACTTGCCCGACGTTCGTCTTGGCTGCGAGAGGCAGGAGATAGCGCGTCACATCGAAGGCGCGCGCCGCGATCGTCCGTTGATAATCGGCTGGCTTCATCGACTCCGGGCGCGGCTCTCGCTCCGAAATAAATTGGGTCAGGGGTTGGTGCAAGAGCCGATAGATCTCGCCGAGGCTGCGGAGAATGCCCTGGTAGGTGCCTTCCGTCTCAGTCCCTCTGATGGAGTCGGGCACGAACCACCCGCCGGAGGCGAAATTTTGATACCGGCTCGACTTCGCCTGGCCGTCCCACAAGGGTTCGTCTTCGAGTCTGATCGCAGCGAGCTCGGAGATCTCTTCGAAACAGATGATGACGTGGCCCAAATCGGCGATGGAGGCATGGCCGTAGTCGAAGTAAAACTGGTCCCAGAATTTTTCAGAGGAATGACCGTGCACCCAGCGGAGGCTGTTCTCAATCGAGTCGGGCGAGCGGCTGTAGCGGGCCAAGGCGTAGGCCGATTTTTCTGGCGGCATGGGGGCCAGCGCGATGACGCGGCGGGTCGGTTGATCGATACTCATGAAACATCCCCGGACAATGGATAGGCCGCGAACTATACCCCCGCGCGACGGGCGGCGCAAGGATGTCGAGCGTCATTCGTTGACTTGCCCG
>SXPO01000142.1 GCA_005793285.1 Nitrospiraceae bacterium | reverse complement strand
GAGGACTTTTTGAAGAAAGTTCTGCGTAAGGTGCCGCAGCAGTTGGACCGGCTGCGGAAGCTCTCCAAGAAGCGCGATCTCGACGCCAATGAAATGGATTTGCAGCTGGCGCTCTGCGACGTGACCCGCCAAAAGATCGACGAATTGATCGCGAGGGCAGAGAAGGCAAAGGCGATTATCAGAGGGGAAATATTCTACGATATTGATCAGTTAGAGTGGGCCATTCAAGTCTTTCGAGAAGTTACTGCAGTGATCTCGATGGTCTATGCCCCGGCGCGGATCTGTATGCCGCCGATGGAGACGAATCTCTCGTACAAGGTCTTCGTCTCAACTGAGATTATGGACGCGGTGAACGACATCCAAGTCAATATCTACCGGGATGTGTTCGAATATCTTGTGAAGCCGGTCATCGAGAAAGAGCAGCCGGATGTGATCGGCATCTCGATCGTCCTCCAGCAGCAGATGTTTTCCACCATGACCTTCTGTGCCCTCATCAAGCAGCACTTTCCGCATATCCACGTAACCATCGGCGGTAATACAGTGACCCGCCTGCGCGATGTACTGCCGCAGTCGCCCCTATTCCAATACTTCGACAGTGCCGTGGTCTATGAAGGGGAGACGGCCTTTGTGCAGCTGGTCTCGGCAGTGGGGGCGAAGCGGAGTTTGGCCGAGGTGCCCAATACTATCTATAAAGACGAGACCGGCATCCATACCTCCACGATCAGCTTTGCGGAAGATATGCATGCGCTCCCGCCGCCGGATTTTGACGGCTTGCCGCTGGACAAGTACTTTGTCCCGACGAAGATCCTGCCCTATCTGGCGACCCGTGGCTGCTACTGGGGCCGCTGCGAGTTTTGCGATCATGGCGAGGGTTATACTGCTGGTTACCGGTCGAAGACCATTCAAGAGGCTTTGGGCGAGATTCAATACCTGCGTGACAAATATGGCGCGAAGCATTTCCATTTCACGGACGAATCCTATCCGCCGGCGTTATTTCGTAAGCTCACGCGCGGGTTGATCGACAGCAAGATGGACATTGTCTGGACAACCCACATGCGGTTTGAGAAGGGTTTGCTAGATCAGGCGGTCTGGCAGGATGCAAAGGAATCGGGGTGTAAGTATCTCCACTTCGGGTATGAGTCCGGCGTAGAGCGAGTTCTGCAGCTGATGGATAAGGCGACGACGACTGAGATCATGACGAAGCATCTGCAGCTTACGGCCGATGCGGGCATTTGGAACCACTGCATGGGTTTCTTCGGATTTCCTGGCGAGACGAAGGAGGAGGCGTGGCAATCGGTGCAATTTCTTGAGGCGAACAAGGAGTATGTCCATTCGCTGGGTTTCGGCACCTTCGACTTGGGGCGGCATAACCCGGTCGCCAAGCATCCGGAGAAGTGGGGGGTGACCGCCTACAAGAATCCCGAATGGGATCTGGCTCTCGACTACTACTACACGGTGAAAAATGGGATGAGCATTGAGGAGGCGGAGCGGCTGTTCGAGCAATTCGAACGGAACCATAATTCCGGCTGGGACCTGCGCTTGTACATCCGGGAATATATCTTCCTCTACATTTCAAGATTTGGTTTAGGAAAACTGCAAGACTTGCAGTATCAGGCGGCGAAAATACTTGGAGCATCGCCGACGTTAGCGGGGAAAATGTAATGGGTGCGTATTGCGTGAAGCATGAAGCGTATCTCGTACCCAGGACGATATTGTTTGCGAACGACGAGATACGAGATACGAACGACGAATGAGTGACTTGCTCCAAATAGATGGGCTCGCTCCGCTGGCCAAGGGCACAAGGAAGCAATCAAAGGTGATGCTCTTATTTCCGCCTGAGTGGGTGCCGACGGCGCCCTATCTCGCCCTGCCTTCCTTGACTGCCGTACTGCGGGAAGCGGGCCATACCGTCATCCAGCGCGATATCAATATCGGGATGTGGGATCACTTCTTCAGTATGGAGTTCCTGATCTGGGTAAAGGCCCGGTTGGGCATGCAGCTCAAGGCGCTGCAAGACAAAGAGAAGGCGGGAGCTCTGACCGAACGGGATTTGGGACAAAAAGCGGTGGCTGAACAGGCCTATGCTGTCGATGTGTTCGATCTGGCTGAACGGGCGGAAGATGCCAAGCTGATTGTGCGGGGGGAACGGTTCTATGAGGCGGAGACGCTGGAAGGGGCGCTCAATACCTTCCGTGAGGCGATGGCCTATATCTCCGCCGCCTACTATCCCGCCTCGCTCGTCTTCTATCCGATGGAAAGCAACCTCGGCTATCGTCCCGGTGTCTCGAAAGAAGTCTTCGCCTGTTTGGAGGATGAGCAGGTAAACGTCTATCGGGATCTCTGCAATCAGCTGGTCATGCCGGAGGTGGCGAGAGAGCAGCCGGATGTGATCGGGATTTCCATTGGAACACAGATGCAGTTCTTAGCGGGCCTGACCTTCGCGAAGATGATTAAGGACACGTTTCCACAGATCCATGTGGTGGTGGGTGGCAACGTCATTACGCGCCTTCAAGAGGATCTCGTCAATCACGAGCGGTTTTTCACAGAAGTCTTTGACTCAGCAATTCTTTATGAAGGGGAGCATGCGCTCCTGTGGTTGATCGAGTCCTTGAACGGACAGCGGACGCTCGCCACTGTGCCGAACTTGATTTATCGCGATGACGCAGGTCTTCACCGGAATACCGAAATCTATACCGAGAAGACGGCCACGCTGCCCTTGCCGGACTTTGAGGGGATGCCGTTGGATCGCTACTTCGTCCCGGAACTGATCATTCCCTACCTGGCGACGCGCGGCTGCTATTGGGGGCGCTGCACATTCTGCGACCATGGTCAGGGGTATTTCGATCAGTACCGGGGAATGCCGGTCCAGTTGGTAGTCGAACAGATTAAGGCGCTGCGGGACAAGTATCACTGCCGGCACTTCCTCTTTTCCGACGAATCCTATCCGCCGGCGCTGTTCAAGAAAGTCTCACAGTTGCTGATTGATCAGGACGTCGGGATCAAGTGGACGACGCTGATCCGGTTCGAGGAGACGCTTCAAGATCAGGCCACTTGGGATCTTGCGGCCAAGGCTGGCTGCTGTACGCTCTATTACGGCATGGAATCGGCGAACGAACGCGTCTTGAACCTCATGGACAAGCACGCGACGAAGCATGTGATCCAGCGTAACCTCCAGATGGCGGCGCAGGCCGGGATCTGGAACCATGTGATGGCCTTCTACGGCTTCCCGGGCGAAACGTTTGAGGAAGCGATGGAAACGCGGCAGTTCGTCCTCGAGAACCAGCCGGCGATTCACTCGCTGGAACTGTTCTATTTCGTGGCCTACCGCCATACGCCGATGGTGCGCCGTCCGGAGCAATTCGGCATTACGATTCACAAGCAGGAAGAGTACGATCTTCCGCTGGACTACTACTATACGCTGAACGACCCCAGCACCCTGTCATGCCTCGATGCGATGCAGCTCTGCGAAGAGTTCTATAAAAACGATTTTCACCCCTGGGCTGTGCGCGTCAACTCGCGCGAACATGTATTCCTCTATATCTCGAAGTTCGGCACCAACCGGTTGCCGCAAATCTACGCGCAGCAAACCCAGCCAGTCGGATCATCGGAAGGGGTGTCAGGCTTGATCACCTGGCCGGTGGCGCGTCCGGAAGGAGATGAAGGGATGAGTCGGGTGACGAGTCATGATGTGACGTGAAGCGTCATTCGTGAAGCGTGAAGCGCGGGCTTGGCCTATTCTGCGAGATACGAGATGCGAGATACGTTTTACGAGGTCTCATCGTCGGGGACGAGCACGGCCGAGAGCAGGGCGTGCGACGCTTCGACGAGCTTGGTCATCTCTTCAGCCTTCTTGTAGGCCGTCATATATTGCGTTGGATTGTTCGTGAGATTGGCGTAGCGGGCTGGATTCCAGTTATAGAGCTGGACTCGTTTGGCCCGATCGAGCGCGTCGGAGGTAACGGGAAGTGTCAGTCCCAGGATCTCCAGTGCCTGGGCGATTTCTTGAGGGACGGCGTCATCGGTCATGCGCAAGTCTGACAAAGCCGCGCAGTACCTGTCAAATCATGCCGGTGATTTTCCGCTTGTTCGGCAGTTTCCATTTTTCAGCAGAAGGAGTATCGTGACGGAATGCCTGCGCCGCGGTTTCTGAAGTTCTACCAGGCCGACGTGTTTACCTCCCAGCCGTTCGGAGGGAATCCTGTCGCCGTCATTCCCGATGCGCAAGGGCTGAGCGACGATCTGCTGCAGCAGATCGCGCGCGAAATGAATCTGTCCGAGACGGTCTTTGTCTTCCCGCCGACCGATCCGGCCGCCGTGGCGCGGCTGCGCATCTTTACTCCCACGCAAGAAATTCCCTTCGCCGGCCATCCGGTCCTGGGCACCTTCTTTATTCTGGCCGAGTTGGGGATCATCTCCGTGAAAGAACCGGTGACGCGGCTGATGCAGGAGTGCAATATCGGGTTGTTCCCCGTCGAACTACACGTGGACGATGGGCAGGTGGAGCAGGTGGTGATGACACAACCCAAGCCGGAATTTCTTGGGCCGGTCGAAGAGGCAGAGGATCTCTACAAAGTCGCCGCGGCTCTGGGCTTGTCGAAGCACGTGATTGCCGATACCAAGTGGCCGATTGAAACAGTCTCTACCGGGTTACCAGTATTGATCGTACCGGTGCGGACATTGACGGCAGTCCGGTCGATCCGTCCCGATGCCTCGGCCATTGCGGATGTCTGCCGCCGGTTCGGCGCGAACGGCATCATGGTCTTTACTACGGTTACCGTGGAACCCTCTTCCACGGTGCATACCAGGATGTTTGCCCCGTCAATCGGGATTCTAGAAGATCCTGCGACAGGCAGCGCCAGCGGTGCCTTGGGCGCCTACTTGGTCCAGAACGGCGTCGTCGATGTGGGGCCGGTCACTGAAATTATCGCCGAACAGGGCTATGAAATTGATCGGCCTTCGCGCGTGTATGTCCGGGTGGATTCCGATGACGACATCATTCAATCGGTCAAGGTCGGGGGGCAATGTGTCAGGGTGTTGGAGGGAGTATTGAAGTTGTAAGTTGTGAATTGCGAGTTGTTTCCTAGCATGAAACGACTGACAACTTGGGGAGTTCGATGAAAGCGGTCTTGTTTCGCGAACATGGCGGGCCGGACAAATTGTCCTATGAGGACTTGCCGATGCCGACGATCGCGGTTGGAGAGGTGCTCGTTCGGGTCAAGGCCTGTGCGTTGAACCATCTCGACATTTGGATCAGGCAGGGGAATCCTGCCTATCCGATCCCGTTGCCTCATGTGTCCGGGTCGGATGTCGCGGGGGTTGTGGAGCAGGTCGGAGCGCAAGCCGAGGGTGTGGCCGTCGGAGAGCGGGTGTTTGTTTCTCCAGGGATCAGTTGTTGGCGTTGTGAATTCTGTCTGGCCGGCCGGGATAATTTTTGCCGCACCTATTCGTTGCTCGGTGCCATGACGCATGGCGGCTATGCCGAGTATGTAAAGGTGTCGTTTCGCAATGTCCTGCCGATGCCGGAGAACCTGACGTTTGAACAGGCGGCGGCCTTTCCTCTCGTCTCCGTGACGGCGTCGCACATGCTGTTTGCGCTGGCCGGCTTGCAACATGGGGAGACGGTGCTGATTATGGGGGCGGGAAGCGGGGTGGGGAGCATGGCCGTTCAATTGGCGAAGTTGGCCGGGGCGCGGGTCATTACAACGGTCGGTTCCGACGAGAAAATTCCCAAGGCCGTGGTGCTTGGCGCCGATGCGGTCATCAAT